>NZ_JAGHWV010000027.1:0-46724 GCF_017746095.1 Xanthomonas sp. D-109 | reverse complement strand
CCGCTCCTACGCGCGCTGCAGGCCAGCGAGCACGGTCGGCAGGTTGTTGAGGCCCCAATGCTCGACATAGCGGCCGTCCTCGACCCGGACGATGTCGATCACCTCGATGCTGACCGTCTTTCCAGTCGGCTCTACCCCGAACAGCGTCCCGGTGTGCGTGCCCGACACGGTCTTGCGGGTCGTCACCTTGTCGCCCTCGGCGACCTGGTCGTGGATCGTCACCGTCAATCCGGCCAGTGCGGGCCGGAGAATGTCATGGAAGGTGCTCCACATGCTCTCGCTTCCTGCAGGAGCGCCGGGCGGAGCGGATCGATTGACGAACCCCGGCGCCATCAGCGCCTCGAATGCGGCGCGATCACCGCCTTCGATCACGTCCTTGTTGAAGCGGCGTACCACCGTCTTTGGATCGGATACGGTCATCACAGCCTCCGTTTCGAACACGGCCATACAGCGATAATGGACATAGTAAAGGTCGCGCGGTTGGCGCTGCCTTCCCGATCTGCAGGGGATCTGGCAGAGCACGCAACGGGACCATCACGCCTCGACGTGGTTGGTGCGCTTACGGGCGGCGAAACCGCGCGGCGACCGGCACCGCCCTGTCGCCGAACCCGGCATCCCTGCCTTTACCAATCCCCACTCCCGACTCCCGAATCCCCGCTCACTTGAACTTGTAGACCAGGTTCATCGTGGCCAGGGTATCGGTCTTCTTCTTGTCGTCGCTGACGTCGCTGTTGTAGCGCGCCTGCCAGCCGGCCTTCAGCGCCAGACGCTCGTTCATGCTGACCGAGATGCCCAGGTCGTTCTGCGCGAAGGTGTTGTACGCGCCGGATTCGACCAGCAGGGTGTTGCCCAGTTCGGTATTGCTGGTCAGGCCGTACTTGAAGTCGACCAGGCCGCGGCCGATCAGGCCGGTCTCGGTGCGGTTCTCGACCACGTCGTGGGCGCGGCGCACGCCGGGACCGATCTGCACGTCGATGCTGCGGCGGTCGCCGTCCATGATCCGGGTGCCGTAGCCGATGCCGATCGTCGCCAGGCGGTCGTAGGTGGCGAAGTCGTCGCGCTCGTAGCGCAGCGAGGCGGTCAGCTGGCGGTGCTCGCCGAGCTGCAGCGCGCTGCCGGCGCTGCCGGTGTAGCGGTTGGAGGTGGTCTGGCGCTTGCGCGTGGTGGTGCCGTCGGGATTGGTGTCGACGTACTCGGCGCTGGCGTGCAGGGCGAGCAGGTCCAGGCTGTGGATCCAGTCGCCGTCCACGTACTGTCCCTTCAGGCGGCCGTTGAGGCTTTCGTTGCTGCTGTTGCCGTGCGAGGAAGCGAAGCCCAGTTCGCCCGATCCGCTCCACGGCGAACTGGCCGGGTCCGTGGCTGTCGGTGAGGTGGCGACGTCGGCGGCCCAGGCCGGGGACGTGCTCAGCAGCAACATGGCGATGGCGGATACGAGGGTGGCGCGGCGGGACATGGCTTCTCCGGGAATGAGGACGCAGCCTTCGGCTAACGAAATGGAAACGATTTCATCATACCGGATCCACATGACACCCTGGCCGGCCCGGGGCGCCGGCTTCATCGGCGGTTCGGGCGCTGCACCGGCCGCCATGCCGGGCAGGCGTTTTCCGCCCGCGACTCAGACATAATCGGACCATGGACCGCTACGAACGCATCAACGCACTGCACCGCCTGCTCAAGTCCGCGCGCTACCCGGTGACGGTGGCGCGGCTGCAGGACGAACTGGGCTGCTCCCGCGCCACCGTCTACCGCGATCTGGCCTTCCTGCGCGACGCGCTGATGGCGCCGGTGGAGGGCGACGGCGAGGCCGGCTTCCGCTACGAATCCGGCGAGAGCGACCGGTTCGAGCTGCCGGGCCTGTGGCTGAGTTCGGAGGAACTGCACGCGCTGCTGGCCTCGCAGCAACTGCTGGCGCGCACCGGCGGCGGGGTGCTGTCCTCGGTGCTGGCGCCGCTGCAGCAGCGTATCGAGAGCCTGCTCGCGGCCCAGGCCGGGGCGACCCATTGGCCGGTGGAGCGGGTGCGGGTGATCCCGCACCGCGGCCGCAAGCTCGACGAAGCCAGTTTCCGCACCGTCGCCTCGGCAGTGCTGGAGCGCAAGCGCCTGTCCTTCGACTACCGCGCCCGCTCCACCGACGAATCGACCAAGCGCACGGTGTCGCCGCAGCGCATCACCCATTACCGCGACAACTGGTACCTGGACGCCTGGGACCATGGCCGCGACGCGGTGCGCAGCTTCGCGGTGGACCGCATCAACCATGCGCGCCTGCTCGACCAGCCAGCGCAGGACGTGGCCGACGCCGAGCTGGATTCGCAGCTGGCGGCCAGCTACGGCATCTTCTCCGGCGCGCCCAAGGGCTGGGCCACCATCGTGTTCAGCCCCAAGGCCGCGCGCTGGGTCGCCGACGAGCATTGGCACTCCAAGCAGCAGGGCCGGTTCCTGGCCGATGGCCGCTACGAACTGAAGGTGCCCTACAGCGTCTCGCGCGAGCTGCTGATGGACGTGCTGCACTACGGCTCCGATGCGGAGATCGTGGAGCCGCGCTCGTTGCGCGAGCAGGCCAAGGCGCTGCTGTCGCTGGCGCTGAGCAACTACAGCGACGATTGAGGCGCCGCTGTGCGCGGCGCGATGGCCCGTGCAGGAATGGCTTCATCTGCGACCGGCGTGGCCGACATGGCGCGTCGCGGCTGAAGCCGCTCCTACGGGGAAATTGGCGTCGCCGCCGAGGCGTGCACTGGTGCGGGAGGCAGTCGCTTGTCGCGCAACGCAGCGGCCGCCGTCGTAGGAGCGGCTTCAGCCGCGACCGTGGCATTGCCGCACCATGCCCGTTGCATCCTGGAGGTCTCCCCTACGCCGCATCCAGCGGCGCGCCGCCACCCAGGATCACGCCGATATTGCGCTCGATCCAGTCCACCAGCGCGTGCACGTGGGCAGCGGCCTCCTCGCCGAGCGGGGTCAGGTCGTATTCCACGTGCGGCGGCACCACCGGATAGGCGGTGCGCTGCACCAGGCCATCGGCCTCCAGCGCCTGCAGGGTCTGCGACAGCATCTTCTCGCTGACGCCCTCCAGGCTACGGCGCAGGTCGCCGAAGCGATGGGTGCCCTTGCGCAACGCCACCAGCACCAGCACGCCCCAGCGGCTGGTGACGTGGCTCAATACGGCGCGGGAAGGGCAGTTCTGCGCGAACACCTGGCCGCGCAGCAGGCTTGTGTCCGCGCAGCTGCGCGGCGCTTCGTCGAGAGGTTCGGAAAGGACGCTGGCCACGCGATGCACCTGTCTGTGGGGGAGGGCGCCCCCGATCATACGGGCCGCGCCGTGCGCTTCGCTGAGCGAAGGATGATCGTGGTGACGGTGCAGACCACGCCGCTGCGATGGCGTGGCGGCGTGGGGTTGTCGCGATGGCGTTGCTCGAGCGGCTGGACCGAGCCCGTGCGTGCCGGAGTGCGTTGGCTCGGTGCGGCGCGGTCGCGTGCGCGCGGCGCGTTGCCCGACTCTGACGGCTGCCTCAGGGCTTGTTCGGCACTTCGAAGCCGAGCTTGCCGACCTGCTCGCGGCGCTGCGCCACGCGCTTGAGCTTGTCGATGTTGACCCCGTACTGGTGGTCCAGCTTGTCGACCAGTTCGCGGTACTGCTTGTGGCTCATGTCCGGCGAGCGTGCGAACACCCAGGCCAGATCGCGGCCTGGGTAGTCGATCAGCGCCCAGGAATAGTCCGGCGCCACTTCTAGGATGCGGTACTTGGTGGGCACCATCCTGAAGAACCAGGTCGTCCAGCGGCGGTTGCCGGTGCCTTCCTTGACCGTGGCGCGCGAGTTGAGCTCCTTGACCGGCTCGTCGAAGCCGTTGCGGTACTCGTAGCGCACCGCGATCTTGCCGTCTTCCTTGAGGGTGTACTCGTCGCTGCTGGCGACGTGGCCGCGCTCGGCGAAGTAGGGGATGTGGGCGATCACGTACCAGCGGCCCATGAAGCGCTGCAGGTCGATCGGCGGCTGCGCCGGCTCCTGTTCCGGATCCGGCGCCTTGGCGCGGGCCGTCGGCAACGGGACGGCCATGCCCAGCAGCAGCACGGAAGCGAACAGGGAAAGCAGGCGCATAGGAGATTCCGGGGCGAAGGGCGAACGCCGGTGAAGTATGCGCGTGCGCCATGTCAATGATGCGTCGCAGCCCCTGAGATGTCCCGGCGGCACCCTGCGCGCCTCGACTTCCAGGAGCTGCCGTCATGCCGATCGTTCCGTCCTCTCCGCGCCGCCACGTCCCGCACCCCGGCCTGCGTCGCCTGCTGCGCCAGGCGATCCTGGCCGGGCTGGCCCTGGTCCTGGTGTGGCCGGCCGCGCGCGGCCACAGCGAATGGCTGGGCTGGCGGCCGCTGTGGTTGCTGGGCATGCCGCTGAGCGCCTGGTGGGCCTTGCACCGCTTCCCGCTGCCGCCGCTGCGCCGCCTGTGGGCGCAGTGGCGGGCCCGGCCGCGGGCGCAGGCGCGGCGGCGCGGACCCGCCGTGCGCGCCACGCGCCCAGCCTGACCTTCGGCAGGGGAGGGCGGCGAGGCCACATGCTACGGTGCGGCGCTGTCCTTCCCGGATCCGAACCATGTCCCCACTTGCACACGCCTGCCTGCTCGCCGGCCTGCTCACCGCCGGCACTGCCGCGGCCAAGGAAACCGCGATGCCCCAAGATCCCTATGCCTGGCTCGAAGACGTCACCGGCGCCAAGGCGCTGGACTGGGTCAAGGCGCAGAACGCCAAGACCGAGGCGCGGCTGACCGAGACCCCGGCCTTCAAGGCCCGCGAGACCGGCATCCGCGAGGTACTGGATTCGGACGCCAAGATCCCCGCCGTGCAGAAGATCGGCCCGTACTACTACAACCTGTGGAAGGACCGTGCGCACGAGCGCGGCCTGTGGCGCCGCACCACGCTCGAGGAATACCGCAAGCCCGAGCCGAAGTGGGAGACGGTGCTGGACCTGGACGCGCTGAACAAGGCCGAGGGCGAGAACTGGGTGTGGCACGGCGCCAACTGCCTGCGCCCGGACTACACGCGTTGCCTGATCGCGCTGTCGCGCGGCGGCGCCGACGCCGACGTGACCCGCGAGTTCGACCTGGGCAGCAAGCAGTGGATCAAGGACGGCTTCTTCCGTCCCGAGGCCAAGGGCGGGCTGAGCTGGATCGATGCCGACACCGTCTACCTGTACACCGACTTCGGCCCCGGCTCGCTGACCAGCTCCGGCTACCCGCGCGTCGTCAAGCAGTGGAAGCGCGGCACCCCGATGAGCAGCGCCACGCTGGTCTACGAAGGCAAGCCGGACGACATGTACATCGCCGCGATGCACGACGACACCCCCGGCTACGAGCGCGATTTCGTCAGCCGCACGCTGGCCTTCTACAACGACGAGATGTACCTGCGCGGCGCCGATGGCCGCCTGACCAAGATCGACGTGCCCAATTCGGCCAACAAGGGCGTGCACCGCCAGTGGCTGACCCTGGAGCTGCGCGATCCGTGGACGGTGGGCGGCACGACCTACCCGGCCGGTGCGCTGCTGGCGACCAGGTTCGACGACTTCATGGCCGGCAAGCGCGACTTCCAGGTGCTGTTCACGCCGACCGAGACCGCCTCGCTGGCGTCCTTCGCCTGGACCAGGTCGCGGCTGGTGCTGAACGTGCTCGACGACGTCAAGAGCCGGCTGTGGGTGCTGACCCCGGGCGAGGGCGAATGGGCGCGCACGGCGTTCCCGGTCGGCGACCTGGCCTTCGGCAGCACCAGCGTCGATGCGGTCGATGCCGACGAGAACGACCAGGTGTGGCTGACCTCCACCGACTTCCTGACCCCGACCACGCTGATGCTGGCCGACGTGCAGCGCGGGCCGAAGAGCATCGAGACGCTGAAGGCGATGCCGAGCTTCTTCGACGCGTCCAAGGACGAGATCGAGCAGCACTTCGCGGTGTCCAAGGACGGCACCAAGGTGCCGTACTTCCTGGTCCGGCCCAAGCAACTGAAGGCCGACGGCAGCGCGCCGACCCTGCTGTACGCCTACGGCGGCTTCGAGATCTCGATGACCCCGTTCTACTCCGGCAGCCTGGGCCGCGCCTGGCTCGACCAGGGCGGCGTGTACGCGCTGGCCAACATCCGCGGCGGCGGCGAGTACGGCCCGCGCTGGCACCAGGCGGCGCTGAAGCAGAACCGGCACAAGGCCTACGAGGACATGGCGGCGGTGGCGCAGGACCTGGTCGCGCGCAAGATCACCTCGGCCAAGCACCTGGGCGTGCAGGGCGGCAGCAACGGCGGGCTGATGGCCGGCAACATGCTGATGCAGTACCCGCAGCTGTTCGGTGCGGTGGTGGTGCAGGTGCCGCTGCTGGACATGAAGCGCTACAGCCACCTGCTGGCCGGCGCCTCGTGGATGGCCGAGTACGGCAACCCGGACACCGACGACTGGAAGTTCATCCAGACCTTCTCGCCGTACCACCTGTTCGACCCGAAGAAGACCTATCCGCCGGTGATCTTCCTGACCTCCACCCGCGACGATCGCGTGCACCCGGGCCATGCGCGGAAGATGGCGGCGAAGATGATCGACGCCGGCAAGGATGTGACCTACTACGAGAACATCGAAGGCGGTCATGGCGGTGCAGCCAACAATGCGCAAGCTGCGCACATGCAGGCGCTGGCGTACAGCTTCCTGTGGGAGCGGTTGTCCAAGTGAGTGGTGCGGTCCGCGTCCCGGTCGGGGCGCGGATCACCGCACGGGTTCCAGCGTGTCGCCTGCGGAGGCGTGGTCATGATGGTCAGTCTGGTGCTCGCGCTGGCGGCCAGCCAGTGCACGGTCGAACACGCGCGCTATACCTTGCGCCACGATCCCGCGCTCACGGCGCGTTTCGTGGCGGTGGACAGCGGACCGGACTGGCCTGCACACCTGGCGCTGCGCCTGCACTCCACGCGCAGCGGCCAAGATCACTGGTTCCTGCCGGCCGATGGCGGCAGCGATGGACGCCAGACCCTGGTGTCCATCGCCGATCCGACCCAGCCCGGCTGGCAGCCGCCTTCTCCCGACGGCGGTGACCGCCCGCTCGGCGAGGCCGAGTATCTCGGCGCCGATGCCGCCTACGATCTGCTTGATGGCGTGCCGCGCCGCGGCACGCCGGCGCCTGCGCATTTCCTGGTGCCGGACTTGCGGCAACTGCTGTGGTACCGGGCACCTGCACAGCAGCGCGAGCCGAGTGCGCGGCAGTTCTTCGACCGGGTGGGATGCGACGCCTGACGCGATGCGTCAGCGCGCCCAGCGCCCCAGCCCGCGCGCGATCCGCGCCACCGCCTCCTGCAGCCGCGGCAGGCTCTGGGTGTAGGCGATGCGCACGTGCTGGCCGGCGCGGTGGCGGCCGAAATCCACGCCCGGTGTAAAGGCGACGTGCTCGGTCTCCAGGAAGTGCGCGCAGAAGGCCTGCGCATCGTCGGTGAACCCGGAGACGTCGGCGTACAGGTAGAACGCGCCTTCCGGTTCGACGTCGATGCGGAAGCCGAGCGCACGCAGCGCCGGCAGCAGATAGTCGCGGCGCTGGGCGAACTCGGCGCGGCGCGCTTCCAGGATCTGCAGCGTTTCCGGCAGGAAGCAGGCCAGCGCCGCGTGCTGGGCGATGCTGGGCGCGCTGATGTACAGGTTCTGCGCCAGCTTCTCCAGCGACGGCACTGCCGCGCGCGGCGCCACCAGCCAGCCGAGGCGCCAGCCGGTCATGCCGAAGTACTTGGAGAAGCTGTTGAGCACGTAGGCGTCGTCGTCGACTTCCAGCACGCTGGGCGCGTCGATGCCGTAGCTGAGGCCATGGTAGATCTCGTCCACCACCAGGTGCCCGCCGCGGGCACGCAGCGTCTGCGACAGTGCCGCCAGTTCGGCGCGCGACAGCACGGTGCCGGTGGGGTTGGCCGGCGAGGCCACCAGGGCGCCGACGCTGTCGGCGTTCCAGTGCCGCTGCAGCAACTCCGGGGTCAACTGGTAGCGGCTGTCCGGGCCGACCGGCACCAGCTGCGCGGCGCCTTCGACCAGGCGCAGGAAATGGCGATTGCATGGGTAGCCGGGGTCGGCCATCAGCCAGTGGCGGCCGGGGTCGACCAGCAGCGCGCTGGCCAGCAGCAGCGCGCCGGAGCCGCCGGGGGTGATCAGGATGCGTGCCGGGTCCAGGTCGACATCGTGGCGTTGCCGGTAGAAGTCCGCCAGCGCCTGGCGCAGGGCCGGCAGGCCGCGCGCAGCGGTGTAGCGGGTATGGCCGGCAGCCAGCGCGGCCTGCCCGGCGGCGACGATCGGCGCGGCGGTGGTGAAGTCCGGCTCGCCGATTTCCAGGTGGATCACGTCGTGGCCGGCGTGTTCCAGTTCGTTGGCGCGGGCCAGCAAGGCCATCACATGGAAGGGTTCGATCTCGCGGCTGCGCTGGCTGTAGCCGGACGCGGCGGGCGAGGCGCTGAGGGTGTCGCCGGGAAGGGAAGCCATGCCGCCGATGATAGAGGAGCGTGCTTTCGTGCGTGTTAGCGATGTCGGGCGGGTTGCGCAACGGCGGTGCCGTGCCGCATCGCACCCATGCCGCCGGCACGCTTGCCATGGCGCAGCGTTGCAGGGAGACTCGGCCGGCACTGCGCGGCGTCCGCCCGCTGCCGCTGCCCGCGCGGGTAGCGCGTCCCGTTGCGTTACCGCCGCCGGAGCCCCATTAGATGCCCCACCGCCCCCTGCTAGCGAGCCTTGTCCTGCTCATGACCGCCTCCTTCGCTTCCTCCGCCTCCGCCGCCGCGGCCACCCCGCCGCATCCGGCCAAGCAGCCGCACGCGGTCAAGGCGCCGTTCGGCGCCGTTCGCCAGGACGCCTACTACTGGCTGCGCGACGACACACGCAAGAACCCGCAGATGCTGGCCTATCTCAATGCCGAGAACGCCTACGCGGACCAGGTGCTGAAGCCGCTGCAGCCGCTGGAAGACCGGCTGTACGAGGAGATCGTCGGCCGCATCAAGCAGGACGACAGCAGCGTGCCGTACCGCGAGCGCGGCTACTGGTACTACACCCGCTACGAGAGCGGCAAGGACTACCCGATCCAGGCGCGTCGCAAGGGCAGCATGGAGGCGCCGGAGGAGATCCTGCTCGACGTCAACGCCATGGCCGCCGGCAAGGGCTATTTCAGCGTCGGCGACGCGGCGGTCAGCCAGGACAACCGCATCCTGGCCTGGACCGAGGACGACGTCGGCCGCCGCCAGTACGTGGTGCGCTTCAAGAACCTGGACACCGGCGAAGTCTATGCCGACCGTATCCCCGGCGTGTCGCCGGACGTGGTGTGGGCCGACGACAACAAGACCCTGTTCTACGTCGAGAACGACCCGGAGACGCTGCTGACCGTGCGGGTCAAGAAGCACGTGCTCGGCACGCCCGCCGCGCAGGACGCGCTGGTGTACGAGGAGAAGGACGACAGCTTCTACATGGGCGTGGGCCGTACCCGCGACGACAAGTACATCGTCATCGGCGTCGAAAGCACGGTGTCCTCCGAGCAGCGCTACGCGCCGGCCGCCGATCCGCAGCGTTTCACCGTGCTGGCGCCGCGCGAGCGCGACGTCGAGTACCACGCCGACCACTTCGACGGCCGCTGGGTGATCCGCACCAACTGGAAGGCCAAGAACTACGCGCTGATGACCGCGCCCGACGGCGCCACGGCGCGCAGCCAGTGGCAGAGCTGGCTGCCCTACGACGAGAAGGTGTTCATCGACGGCTTCGAGCTGTTCGACGGCTTCACCGCCATCGCCGAGCGTTCCGACGGTCTGGAGCGGATCCGCCTGCACTTCGCCGACGGCAAGGAGGAGTACGTCAAGGCCGACGAGCCGGCGTATTCGATGGGCCTGTCGATCAATGCCGAGCCGGACACGCCGTGGCTGCGCTACAGCTACACCTCGCTGACCACCCCGGCCACCACCTACGAACTCAACACCCGCACCGGCGAGCGCAAGCTGCTCAAGCAGCAGCCGGTGATCGGCTACGACGCCAGCAAGTACCAGACCGAACGCGTCTGGGTGACTGCGCGCGACGGGGTCAAGGTGCCGGTGTCGCTGGTCTACAAGAAGGGCTTCAAGAAGGACGGCAGCGCCGCGCTGTACCAGTACGCCTACGGCAGCTACGGCATGTCCACCGATCCGGCGTTCAACCTGCCGGTGGTGAGCCTGCTCGACCGCGGCGTGGTTTACGCCATCGCGCACATCCGCGGGGGCCAGGAAATGGGCCGCGACTGGTACGACCAGGGCAAGCTGCTGCACAAGAAGAACACCTTCACCGACTTCATCGACGTCACCCGCGGCCTGGTGCAGCAGGGCTACGCCGCACCGGATCGCGTCGCCGCGGCCGGCGGCAGCGCCGGCGGCCTGCTGATGGGCGCGGTGGCGAACATGGCGCCCAAGGACTACCGCGTGCTGGTGGCGCAGGTGCCGTTCGTGGACGTGGTCACCACCATGCTCGATCCGAGCATCCCGCTGACCACCAACGAGTACGACGAGTGGGGCAATCCCGAGCAGAAGGCGTACTACGACTACATGCTCAGCTACTCGCCCTACGACAACGTCATCCGCCAGGCCTATCCGGCGATGTACGTCGGCACCGGGCTGTGGGATTCTCAGGTGCAGTACTGGGAGCCGGCCAAGTGGGTGGCCAAGCTGCGCGAGAACGACACCGGCAACCAGCCGATCGTGTTCCGCGTCAACATGGAAGCCGGCCACGGCGGCAAGTCCGGCCGCTTCCGTCGCTACCGCGAAATGGCCGAGTCCTACGCCTTCATGCTGGACCAGCTGGGCGTGGAGCAGCCGGCCAAGTAAGCGCGGTGCGCATCGGCTGGCCTGCGGGCCGGCCGATATGCGGGTGGGGCGGCTGACGTCAGGCCTGCCCATCCCAATGCTCGGTTGGATGGCAGATGGCCTGTGGCGTCCCGCGTCGCGGCTGAAGCCGCTCCCACAACGGAGTCGTGCGGTGGAGTCGAGCCTGCACGGTTCGATCACCGGATGCGCCATGACGTGCAGCAGCGCTGGCGACGTGGCAATGCCTTGTGGGAGGGACTTCAGTCCCGACTGCGCGGAGGTCGGATAGCCGAAGGCTTCGATCGTCGCGGCTGAAGCCGCTCCTACAGCGGCACATTGCTTGGTTCCACTGCGTGAGAGAGTCGGCACCAGCGCTGATGGCGTGGCAATGCCTTGTGGGAGGGACTTCAGTCCCGACTGCAGTCAGATCGGACGCCCCGATGGCGCCCCGCGTCGCGGCTGAAGCCGCTCCTGCAGCCGTCCGGCGTCGCGCCAGTACCGGGTCGACGCCTGCCCGCGCCAGCGCAGGCTTATCATGCCGCGATGCGCACGCACTCCCGTTTCCGCTGGGCCTGGTGGCTGCTGGCCTACGCCAGCCTGGCGACCGGCATCGTCGGCATCTTCGTGCCGGGCTTGCCGACCACGGTGTTCGTGCTGATCGCCGCCTACGCCGCCGCGCGTGGTTCGCCGCGCCTGCGCCGGCGCCTGCTGCGCGATCCGCGCTTCGGCCGCAGCATCCGTGACTGGGAGCGACATGGTGCGGTCAGCCGGCGCGGCAAGTGGATGGCGACGCTGGCCATGGCCGCGTGTGCGCTGGTGTTGCTGCTGTTCGTCCATCGATTGTGGGTGCAGGTGCTGGCGATCGGCTGCATGAGCGCGGTGGCGCTGTGGCTGTGGTGGCGGCCGGAACCGCCGCGTGCGTGAGCGCGCGGCAGCGTGCGACCGCGGCACAGCCGGTTCATGGCGGTATGGCTATACTCGGGGCATGAGCACATCGTCCTCTTCTCCGATCCGTCTCGTCCTCTCCGCCGCTGCGCTGCTGGCCCTGGCCGGCTGCGGCAATAAGGGCCCGCTGGTGATGCCGCAGAAGCCGGTGCCGGTGGAAGCCGCACCCGCCACGCCCGCACCGGACGCGACGCCGCCGGCGACCACCGATCCCGCCGGGCAGGCGCAGCCGGTGGATGGGCAGCGCCCGCCGGCCAACGACACCACCACGCCCACCAATGGGAATGAGTGAGGCCCGCCACGCCGCGCGCCTGCGTTTCAGCAAGATGCAAGGCGCGGGCAACGATTTCGTGGTGCTCGACCTGCGCGACGGCACCCCGCCGCCGGACGCCGCACTGGCGAAGCGTCTGGCCGACCGCCACTTCGGCGTCGGTTGCGACCAACTCCTGACCATCGAGGCGCCGCGCGATGCCGCGGCCGTGGCCAGCTACCGCATCTGGAACACCGACGGCAGCGCCGCCGGACAATGCGGCAACGGCGCGCGCTGCATCGCGGCCTGGCTGGTGCGCGATGGCACTGCGCCGGCCGCGGACGATTTCGTCATCGAAAGCCCCGCCGGCAGCCACCACATCACCCGCAGCGCCACCGGCGAATTCGCCGTGGCGATGGGCGTGCCGCGCTTCGCCCCCGAAGATGTGCCGCTGGTCGGCTTCCCACGCGCGCGCGAGGAGTACGTGCTGCCGCTGCAGGGCGGCAGCGTGCGCTTCGGCGCGGTGTCGATGGGCAACCCGCACGCGGTGCTGGAAGTGGGCCTGGTCGATGCGGCGCCGGTGGAACGCCTGGGGCCGTTGCTGCAGCAGCACGCCTCGTTCCCGGATTCGGTCAACGTCGGTTTCGTGCAGGTGATCGACCGCGGCCACCTGCGCTTGCGCGTGTACGAGCGCGGTGTCGGCGAGACGCTGGCCTGCGGCAGTGGCGCCTGCGCGGCGGCCGCGGTGATGATGCAGCGCGGCCGGGTCGAGCGCGACGTGCGCGTCAGCCTGCCTGGCGGCGAGCTGCGCGTGCAGTGGCCGGACGACACCGCACCGGTGGTGATGTCCGGGCCGGCGACGTTCGTCTTCGATGGAGAATGGATCCGATGAGCGACAGTCACGACAAGCTCGGTGCGCACGAGGTGGCGGCGTGGCTGCGGCGCCATCCCGGCTTCCTGAAACAGTTTCCCGACCTGGCGCTGACCCTGGTGGTACCGCGCGACGACGGCCCGACCGCGTCGCTGGCCAGCTACCAGCTGGAAGTGCTGCGCGACAAGAACCGTGAGCTGTCGCGGCGGCTGGCCGACCTGGCCGCCAATGCGCAGGTCAACGAACGGTTGGCGGTGCGCACCCATCAGTTGACCCTGGCGTTGATGCGTCAGCACAGCGCCGCCGACAGCGTGCGCGCGATGGCCGCATCGCTGCAGGAGGATTTCCAGGGCGACCTGGTCAGCATCGTGCTGCTGCAGCCCTTGCCCGGCCTGGAGCAGGCGCCGTGGCTGCAGGTGCTGGCGGCCGACGATGCGCGGCTGGCGCCGTTCCGCGATTGCCTGAAGGACGGCGAGCCGATCTGCGGCCGCCTGCAACCGGAAAAGCAGGCGCTGCTGTACGGCGAGCGCGTGGACGAGGTGCAATCCACCGCGCTGCTGCCGCTGCCGGGCCTGGGCCTGATCGCGGTCGGCAGCCGCGACCCGAACCGGTTCTATCCCGGCATGGGCACCTTGTTCCTGCGCATGATGGGCGAAGCGCTGGCGGTGGCGTTGCAGCGATGAGCCGGGCCGGGACGCGGAGCCCCGGGCCCGCAACCCGGGACGACCTTGCCGCCGCTGCGGTGCGCCTGCGCTGCGCCGCCGCCGTGGTCCGTCCCGCGCGGCGTCCCGCCGCTGCGGTCGCGACATGGCAGCGGGCATGCCAGCAAAACTCCCTCGCAAGGCGATCGCCTTGCGCTGCGAGGACCGCGACCCGACATCCGGCGCACCTCGGTCGCGCATGATCCCGGCCTTCCTCGCCTACCTGCAGGTCGAGCGGCGCATGTCCGCGCATACCCTGGACGCGTACCGGCGCGACCTGGCCGCGCTGGAGGCGTGGGCCGCGGCCAACCTGCTCGGCGAGCCCGCCGCGCTCGATGCCGCGCAACTGCGCAACTTCATCGCCGCCGAACACCGTCGCGGGCTGTCGCCCAAGAGCCTGCAGCGGCGCCTGTCGGCGTGCCGCAGTTTCTATGCGTGGCTGCTCAAGCACGGCCACATCGCCACCAGCCCGGCGGCGGCATTGCGCGCACCGAAGGCGCCGCGCAAGCTGCCGCAGGTCCTCGACGCCGACGAGGCGGTGCGCCTGGTCGAAGTGCCGACCGATGCGCCGCTGGGCCTGCGCGATCGCGCGCTGCTGGAGCTGTTCTATTCCTCCGGCCTGCGCCTGAGCGAGCTGTGCGCGCTGCGCTGGCGCGATCTGGATTTCGTCGCCGGCATGGTCAGCGTGCTGGGCAAGGGCAACAAGCAGCGACTGGTGCCGGTCGGCTCGCATGCACGCACCGCGCTGCTGGCGTGGCGCGAGGAGAGCCGGGGCGAGGCTGCTGCGCCGGTGTTCCCGGGCCGTGGCGGGGCACCGATCGGTGCGCGTGCGGTGCAGATCCGGATCAAGCAACTGGCCGGGCGCCAGGGCCTGTTCAAGCACGTGCATCCGCACATGCTGCGGCATAGTTTCGCCAGCCACATCCTGGAATCCTCCGGCGACCTGCGCGGCGTGCAGGAACTGCTCGGCCATGCCGACATCGCCACCACGCAGATCTACACCCACCTGGATTTCCAGCACCTGGCCAAGGTCTACGACGCGGCGCACCCGCGCGCCAAGCGCAAGTCCTGAGCGCTGCATCGCGGCCAGCACCGCACTGCGCTTGTTCTCGATCAAGGCACACCGTCCCACGCAGGACGACACTGCCCTCCCACGTCGCGAGGGTGCATCGATGGCCAAACCCTTTCCGCTGGCGCCGCGCCATCCCGAACGGCTGTGCTGGGCTGCGACCGCGATTGCGCCGCTCAGGATCTGGCCTGCGGCAACGGCGCCGGGCGCACCCCGCATCCGATCGAAACCGACGGCAAGGATTGGTACCTCGCTTGGGGCATCGCCGTCGATCCGGCGCGGCCGGCGCATGCCCGGCTCGGCGATGCTCCGCCCGCTCACGGCGACGCTTGAACCGCGCGCCGCCAGCCCCCACACCTGAGTCATCGCTCCGGAGGCCGCATGGATCCCAGTCAGAACCCCAATGTTTTCCACGCCACCACGATCCTGTCGGTGCGCCGCGATGGCCGCGTCGCCGTGGCCGGCGACGGCCAGGTGACCCTGGGCCACACCGTGATGAAGGGCAATGCGCGCAAGGTGCGCCGGCTCGGCCGCGAGGGCCAGGTGCTGGCCGGCTTCGCCGGCGCCGCCGCCGACGCGTTCACCCTGTTCGAGCTGTTCGAGGCCAAGCTGGAGAAGCACGGCCAGCTGACCCGCGCCGCAGTCGAACTGGCCAAGGATTGGCGCACCGAGCGCCGCCTCGGCAAGCTCGAGGCGCTGCTGGCGGTGGCCGACAAGGAGACCTCGCTGATCATCAGCGGCACCGGCGACGTGATCGAACCGGAGGACGGCATCATCGCCATCGGCTCCGGCGGCTCCTACGCCCTGTCGGCTGCACGCGCGCTGCTCGGTCACACCACGCTGGACGCGCGCACCATCGCCGTCGAAGCACTGAACATCGCCGGCGACATCTGCATCTACACCAATCGCAATGTGGTGGTGGAAGAGCTGTAAATCGGGAATGGAGAATGGGGAATCGCAACAGCGGTTCTCGTCTCCGTCACCGATGACGTCTGCTTTCCCATTCCCGATTCTCCATTCCCGATTCCCTCTTCGATTTCCCGACCATGACCGATACCCATAGCACCATGACCCCGCGCGAGATCGTGCAGGAGCTGGACCGCCACATCGTCGGCCAGCACGAGGCCAAGCGCGCGGTGGCGATCGCGCTGCGCAATCGTTGGCGGCGCATGCAGTTGCCCGATGCGCTGCGCAACGAAGTGATGCCGAAGAACATCCTGATGATCGGCCCTACCGGCGTCGGCAAGACCGAGATCGCGCGGCGCCTGGCGACGCTGGCCAATGCGCCGTTCGTCAAGGTCGAGGCCACGCGCTTCACCGAGGTCGGCTACGTCGGCAAGGACGTGGAGCAGATCGTGCGCGATCTGGCCGATACTGCGGTCAAGCTGTACCGCGAGCAGGCCAAGACCCGCGTGCGCACGCAGGCCGAGGAGCGCGCCGAAGAACGCATCCTCGATGCGCTGCTGCCGCGGCGCAGCGCCGGCATCGGCTTCGATCCGGAAGCCGCGCGCAACGAACCGTCGGCGCAGGACAGCGACACCCGCAGCAAGTTCCGGCGCATGCTGCGTGCCGGCGAACTGGACGAGCGCGAGATCGAACTGGATGTCGCGGTCAACGTCAGCATGGACATAATGACCCCGCCGGGCATGGAGGAAATGGGCCAGCAACTGCGGCAGATGTTCTCCAACCTGGGCGGCGGCAAGTCGCAGTCGCGCAAGCTGACCATCAAGGCCGCGCGGCCGCTGCTGATCGAGGAAGAGGCCGGCAAGCTGGTCAACGAGGACGACGTGCGCGCCGCGGCGATCGAGGCCTGCGAACAGCACGGCATCGTGTTCATCGACGAGATCGACAAGGTGGCCAAGCGCAGCGAGGCCGGCGCCACCGGTGGCGACGTCTCGCGCGAAGGCGTGCAGCGCGATCTGCTGCCGCTGGTGGAAGGCTCCAACGTCAGCACCAAGTACGGCACGGTCAAGACCGACCACATCCTGTTCATCGCCTCCGGCGCGTTCCATCTGGCCAAGCCCAGCGACCTGATCCCGGAGCTGCAGGGCCGCTTCCCGATCCGGGTGGAGCTGTCGGCGCTGTCGAAGGACGACTTCATCCGCATCCTCACCGAGCCGAAGGCGGCGCTGACCAAGCAGTACGAGGCGCTGCTGCTGACCGAGGGCGTGAGCCTGCGCTTCACCGACGACGCCATCGCGCGCCTGGCGGAGATCGCGTTCCTGGTCAACGAGCGCCAGGAGAACATCGGCGCGCGGCGCCTGCACACCGTGCTCGAGCGCCTGCTGGACACGCTGAGCTACGAGGCCCCGGATCGCGACGGGCAGAGCGTCACCGTGGACGCGGCCTATGTCGACGCGCACCTGGGCGAACTGGTGCAGGATCCGGACCTGAGCCGGTACATCCTGTAGGCCCAGGTACGATCCACACCGGCAGGCGCCTTGCTGGCGTCTGCGTTGTGCCGCTCGACCCAGGTCGGTATGTCGTTGCCGCGCTCGTCTTCCATCGCGACGAGGCGGCAGGTCGCGCCTGCAGTGGTTCCCCGTTGGCGACCGCATGTCGTCGCTGCCCATGTTCCCGGCCGGCCAGTCCCATCCGATGCGCTGATGCGCGCGGGTGCATCGGGAGAGCCTCGCCCTCAAAATGCGCGTGGAGCGCGGCTGACGCCAGCGTCCGTGTTTTCGGCATGCCGACCCGCTGGCCCGCGCTGCCCGGCAGGGGGCAAGCCTCCACCCGGCGTGCGGACGCTGTAGGATCGGCGCGGACGACGGACTCAGGCACGGGGAATCGCATGGCAGTGCAGGTGCTGGTGGTGAAGGAATCGGCGCAGGGCGAACGCCGCGTGGCGGCCACGCCGGAGACGGTCAAGAAACTGGTCGCGCTGGGCGCGCAGGTGCGGGTCGAGCCGCAGGCCGGCGTATCGGCCGGGTTCGTCGATGACGCATATCTGGCCGCCGGCGCCAGCCTGGCCGATGCCGCCAGCCCGGCGCAGGCGGATCTGGTGCTGTGCGTACAGCCGCTGCCGGCGCTGGCGCTGGAGCAGTTGAAGGAGGGCGCCGGCGTGGTCGGCATCCTGCAGCCGCAGGCCGATCCGGCGCGCGCGGCGGCGCTGCAGGCACGGCAACTGGTCGCCTTTCCGCTGGAGCGGCTGCCGCGCACCACCCGCGCGCAGGCCATGGACGTGCTCAGTTCGCAGGCCGGCATGGCCGGCTACAAGGCCACCCTGATCGCCGCGCAGCTGGCGCCGCGCTTCTTCCCGATGCTGACCACTGCGGCCGGCACCATTCGCCCGTCCAAGGTGCTGATCGTCGGTGCCGGCGTGGCCGGCCTGCAGGCCATCGCCACCGCCAAGCGCCTGGGCGCGCAGGTGGAAGGCTTCGACGTGCGCCCGGAGACCCGCGAGCAGATCGAATCGCTGGGCGGCAAGTTCCTCGATCTCGGGGTCAGCGCCGCCGGCGAGGGCGGCTACGCGCGGCAACTCACCGACGACGAGCGCGCGGAGCAGCAGCGTCGCCTGGCCGAGCACCTGAAGGGCATCGACGTGGTGGTGTGCACCGCCGCGGTACCGGGGCGACCGGCGCCGAAGATCCTCAGCGCGGCGATGGTCGCCGGCATGAAACCGGGCAGCGTGGTGGTCGACCTGGCCGCCGAGACTGGCGGCAACTGCGAACTGACCCGGCCCGGCGAGACCATCGCACACGCCGGGGTGACCATCGCCGGTCCGCTGGATCTGGCCAGCATGGGCGCGGTGCATGCCAGCGAGATGTACGCGCGCAACGTCTACAACTTCGTCGCGCTGTTCCTGAAGGACGGCGCGATCGCCTACGACTGGAACGACGAGCTGCTGGCGAAGACGCGCTGGACGGCATGAGCGTGGCCGCGATGGTCGGGCGCCGGCTCGGTCGGCGCTGATCTGCGGGCACGGTCGCCCGTGTAGGGGCGACAGGCGCTACCGAAAACGCCGCGTCGCGACTGGAAGGCGACTTCGTGAAATGTCCCGTAGGAGCGGCTTCAGCCGCGACCGGGTTTACCGGCAACGCTGTCGCGGCTGAAGCCGCTCCTGCGCGAGGTGCTTTCTGCGGCGCTGGAGTCCATGCGCCGTACCCGGCGATGCGAGGACGCGCGCGCATGCGCATCAGGCTTCGACCGGCGCCGGGCTTCGCTTACCTGGAAGCCTCCGGCGGCGGCCGCTCGTCCGGGCCGGCATTGGCGCGGATCCAGGCGGCGCGTTGCGCCGGCGTCATCGCTTCCCAGCGGTCGCGCAGCGCCTTGCGCTGCTCCGGTGGCAGCGCACGCATGCGGTCGAACAGCACCCGCGCCTCCTCGCGCTGTCGCGGGTTCATGTCCTCGTAGCGGCGGGCACCCTTGCGCGCTTGCTCGCGTTGTTCCGGGGTCATCGACTGCCAGCGTTGCGCATGCTCGAACATGCGCCGGCGTTGCTGCGGGGTGTCGTTCCAGCGCTGGCGCAGGGGCGCGATCAGCAACTCGCGCTGCTGCGGGCTCAGGTGTTCCCAGTCGGGCAGCGGCGGGCCGGTATCGTCGTCGCGATCTGCGGCGAAAGGCGGTGGCGGAGGCGGCGGCCCCGGCGGGGGCGGCGCGGCGAAGGCCGGGACGGCGCTGCCGGCCAGCAGCGCCAGCGCCAGGGAATATCGGATCAGGCGAGTCATCGGGTTCATTCCATTGCCAGCGAGGTATCGGACCCCAGCCACAGGTACAGGTCGGGATTTTCGTCCAGCATCGCGGTCGCACTCGCGGCCTGGTCGCTGTCGGTGCTTGCGCTGGCGCCCGTCGGCGTGGGCGCCACCGCGGTCGTGCCGGCAACGACGCTGGCGGTGGTGATCGGCACCGACGGTGCCGGGCGCAGCAGCAGGTGTACGCCCAGCGCCGCACCGAGCAGCGCCGGCACCGCCGCCAGCAGCCAGCCCCGGCGCAGGAAGGGCGCCGTGCGCGTCTGGCTGGCCTGCCGGCGCGCGGCGCGCAGCCGCGCCAGGGTCGGCGCGGGCAGGGCCTGCAAACTGGCCTGGTGGACGGTACGCAGGCGCGCGTCGAAGTCCGCGGAGCGGATGGGATCGGATGTCATCGGACGTCCTCCAGTTGTTTCTGCAGCGCCTCGCGGGCGCGCGACAGATGGGTTTTCACCGAGCCTTCCGAACAGCCCATCGCGCGTGCGGTGGTGGCCACGTCCAGCTCTTCCAGCACGCGCAGGGTGAAGGCCTCGCGTTGCCGGGCCGGCAATGCGCGCAGCGCCGTCACCAGGCGCGCATGGGTCTGCCGACGCTCGTGCTGCTCGGACGGATTGGGGCCGTCGTCGGCCCAGTCCGGCGGGCTGTCCGCGTCGCGCTCGCTGCTCGGTGCCCAGAAGCGCAGGCGGAAATTGCGGCGGCGCTGCAGGTCGATGATGCGCCGGCGCAGGATGCTCCAGAACAGCGGCGTCCATTCCTGCGCCGGGCGCTCGCGGTAGGCCAGCAGCTTGATCATCGCGTCCTGCACCGCATCCAGCGCGTCCTCGCGCTGGCGCAGGCCGGCTTCGGCGAAGCGGAACGCGCGCGGCCCGATCTCGGCCAGGAACGCATCCAGCGACGCCGGCAGCGGGCGCTGCGCGGTGTCGGCATCGGTCGACGGCGGTGCGAGGGCGGGCGTGCTCACCAGCACAGCTTAGCTTCCTGGCGGGGGGATGCCGTGGTTAACGCGCCGCGGCGGCCGCGGTTGACCGGCCGGACGCCGCGGGCCTGGTGGCACGGCACGGCGGCATCGCACAGCGGTTCAGCAGACGGTTATGATGCGGCGGACGGGCGCGGCGCCCGGGAGAACAGTGCGATGAGCGACGGGTTCGTGGCCTTGTACATCTTCATGCTGGCGGCCATCGCCGGGCATGTGATCATCTCGCGGGTGCCGGTGATCCTGCACACCCCGCTGATGTCCGGTTCCAACTTCATCCACGGCATCGTGCTGATCGGCGCGATGGTGGTGCTGGGCCATGCCGACACCACCCTCGAAAAGGCCATCGGCTTCGTCGCGGTGCTGCTCGGCGCCGGCAATGCTGCCGGCGGCTACGTGGTGACCGAGCGCATGCTCGACATGTTCAAGTCCAGCAAGCCGGACGCCGCCAAGACCAAGGCGAAGGATTGAATGCGCGGCATTGGCGCATCGCCGCGGCGCTGGCCATGGCCGCCTTGCTCGCGTTGCTCGGCATCGCGCTGGTCTTTCTTTCCTACTTGCTGCCGCTCGGGCAGATGTCCTTTTTCGGAGCACGCCTGCTGATGGAACTGTTGCCGATCCTGATCAAGAGCAGCTACCTGGTCGCCGCCACCCTGTTCCTGCTCGGCCTGCAGCGCATGGCCTCGCCCAGGACCGCGCGCAGCGGCATCCGCTGGGCCGGCTTCGGCATGCTGCTGGGGACCGCCGCCACGTTCCTGCTGCCGGGCCTGCACAACCTGCCGCTGATCGTGCTGGCGATCGCGCTCGGCACCGCTGCGGCATGGATCTCGGCCAAGAAGGTGGCGATCACCGACATGCCGCAGATGGTGGCGCTGTACAACGGCATGGGCGGCGGCTCGGCGGCGGCGATCGGTGCGGTGGAGCTGCTGCGCTTCTCGTTCCTGATGCGCCGCGACACCACCCATTGGAGCGAGGCTGCGATCGCCGCGCTGGCCGCGCGCCAGCCCGACGCCACCACGCTGGCGCTGGCGGTGATCGGTTCGGCGATCGGCGCGGTGTCGCTGTCCGGCTCGATCATCGCCTGGGCCAAGCTCGACGGGCGCCTGGACAAGCGCGTCACCTTCCCCGGGCAGCAGGCGTTCAACCTGCTGGTGTGCGTGGCGATGCTGGGCGTCGGCGCGTGGGCCGCGATCAGCCTGAGTCCGCTGGCGATCGTGCTGTTCTTCGTGCTGGCGCTGGCCCTGGGCGTGCTGATGACCTTGCCGATCGGCGGCGCCGACATGCCGGTGGTGATCTCGCTGTACAACGCCTTCACCGGCCTGGCGGTGGCGTTCGAGGGCTATGTGCTCGGCAACGAGGCGCTGATCATCGCCGGCATGATGGTCGGCGCGGCCGGCATCCTGCTGACCCGGCTGATGGCCAAGGCGATGAACCGGCCGATCCGCGGCGTACTGTTCTCCAACTTCGGCGGCGGCGGCCAGGCGCAGGCGATCGCCGGCAGCCAGAAGCCGATCGAGGCCGGCGACGTGGCGGCGATGATGGCCTACGCCGAGCGCGTGGTGATCGTGCCCGGCTACGGCATGGCGGTGGCGCAGGCGCAGCACAAGATCTGGGAGCTGGCGCAGCGGCTGATCGAGCGCGGGGTCAAGGTCAAGTTCGCGATCCACCCGGTGGCCGGGCGCATGCCCGGGCACATGAACGTGCTGCTGGCCGAAGCCGGCGTGCCCTACGACCTGATCGCCGACATGGACGACATCAACCCCGAGTTCGCCAGCACCGACGTGTCGCTGGTGATCGGCGCCAACGACGTGGTCAACCCGGTGGCCAAGACCGACCCGGCCAGCCCGATCTACGGCATGCCGATCCTGGACGTGGTCAATTCCAGGAACGTCATCGTCATCAAGCGCGGCAAGGGCACCGGCTTCGCCGGCATCGAGAACGCGCTGTTCTATGCCGACAACACCCGCATGCTCTACGGCGACGGCGCCGAGGCGGCCGGCGCCCTGGTCAGCGAACTGAAGGCGCTGGACGGCGGCGGCCACTGAGCCGTTGCAGGCGGGCCAGGGGGTGACGTAAGCCGGAGTCGTAGGAGCGGCTTCAGCCGCGACCTGACGTTACCGGTAACTCCCATCGCGGCTGAAGCCGCTCCTGCAAAAAGCGATGCGCTTCAGCGCGAGGTGGGATGACCAGGATGCCCTCAGGCCGCGCCACGCCGGTGGCGTCCGCCGCGCTGCGGCTTGGCTCAGCGCGCGCTGAAGTACGCTGCGGCCACGCCGATGCCCAGCCACAGCAGATCGCCGGGGCTGTTGGCCAGCAGGGTCAGGGTCCAGGCGTAGTGGGCGCCCATCTTCAGCGACGAGTCCCACACGTTCAGGCCCAACCCCGCGCCCATCTGCGCGGCGGCGATGCCCCAGTTGGCGGCGACGATCACCAGGACCGTGGCGACCATCGCCACCGCGATGCGCAGCGGCCCGCGCGGCAGGCCGCCCAGGCGCAGCATCCAGGCGATCTCCAGCGCCACCACCACGGCCATCCAGCCGGCCTGGCGACCCAGCGACAGCGCCACCAGCAACCAGGCGATCAATGCGGTGAAACAGCCCATGGCGAGCAGCAGGGGCCAGAGCCAGTGCGAGGACCTGGCCGGCGTGGAGGAAGGCGGCATTCGATGTTCCCGGAGAAGGCGTACAGGATACTTCCGGCGCGCGCCCCGCGCACTCGGATAAACTGCACGACTTGCACCGGCGGGGCCTGGCCCCATATCGCCCCCATGTACTCACGCAGCAGCGAACCTGTCCAATTCGAACGCGATTGCGCCGCGGTGATGGTGCCGCAGGGCGACGCGGTGACCCTGCCGGCCGGCAGCTATGGCTATATCACCCAGGCCCTGGGCGGCAGCTACACGGTGTTCGTGGAGGGCAACCTGTTCCGCATCGCCGGCAAGGACGGCGACGCCATCGGCAAGGAGCCGCCGCCGGGGCTGGAACTGCCCGAGGGCGCCGGCGACGAGCAGGTGGAAGCCTTGATCTGGCAGCAGTTGCGCACCTGCTTCGACCCCGAGATCCCGTTCAACATCGTCGATCTGGGGCTGATCTACGACGTGACCATGCACGCGCGCGAGCATGGCCAGCGCACCGTCGAGGTCAAGATGACCCTGACCGCGCCAGGCTGCGGAATGGGCGAGATCCTGGTCGACGACGTGCGCAGCAAGCTGGAGATGATCCCGACCATCGCCGAGGCCGACGTCGAGCTGGTGTTCGATCCGCCGTGGGGCCGGCATATGATGTCCGAGGCCGCGCGCCTGGAAACCGGCATGCTCTGACCCGCGCGCGACGCGTCGCGACGGAGCCCGATCGGGCGCCGCCGCTGCCGTCGCCACGACGCTGCGGCCCTGGCCATCCCTCGACTACCACAGGAATTCCCGGTGTCCGCTACCGAGCCGTCCACGCAGTTCCGCCTGACCCCGTCCACCGCCGCGCGCAGCGCCGAGGCGCGCGCGCAGATCCTCGCCGCGCCGGGCTTCGGCAACTATTTCACCGACCACATGGTCGCCATCGAATGGAGCCGCGAGCAGGGCTGGCACGACGCCGAAGTGCGCGCCTACGGCCCGCTGGCGCTGGACCCGGCCGCCTCGGTGCTGCACTACGGCCAGGAGATCTTCGAAGGCATCAAGGCCTACCGCCATGCCGACGGCTCGATCTGGACCTTCCGCCCGGAGGCCAACGGCAAGCGCCTGCAGCGCTCGGCGCAGCGCCTGGCGCTGCCGGAGCTGCCGGTGGAGCTGTTCGTGGAATCGCTGCGGCAGCTGATCGCGGTCGACGCGGCCTGGGTGCCGTCGGCGCCGGAGACCAGCCTGTATTTCCGTCCGTTCATGATCGCCAACGAGGCCTTCCTGGGCGTGCGCGCCGCGCAGAAGGCCGGCTACTACGTCATCGCCAGCCCGGCCGGCGCCTATTTCGCCAAGGGCGTGGCGCCGGTGGCGATCTGGCTGTCCACCGACTACGCGCGCGCCGCCAAGGGCGGCACCGGCGCGGCCAAGTGCGGCGGCAACTACGCCGCCTCGCTGCTGCCGCAGCAGCAGGCGCAGGCGCAGGGCTGCTCGCAGGTGCTGTTCCTCGACCCGGTCGAGGGCAAGTACATCGAGGAACTGGGCGGCATGAACGTGTTCCTGGTGATGCGCGACGGTAGCCTGGTCACTCCGGCGCTGTCGGGCAGCATCCTGGAAGGCATCACCCGCGACAGCATCCTGCAACTGGCCCGCGATCGCGGCATGCAGGTGGTGGAGCGCCAGGTCAGCATCGACGAGTGGCGCGACGGCGTGGCCTCGGGCGAGATCGCCGAGGTGTTTGCCTGCGGCACCGCCGCGGTGGTGACCCCGATCGGCCAGCTCAAGGGCAAGGACTTCGCCGTGGGCGACCTGACCGCCCCGACCGGCCCGGTGACCCTGTCGCTGCGCCAGGAACTCACCGACATCCAGTACGGCCGCGTCGCCGACCGCCACGGCTGGCTGGTGCGGCTGGGCTGAGCCGAACGCCCAACGCTGGGGCGGCTGTCGGCTGCCCTGGCGAATGGACCTCATGCCCCTTGGCGCATGGTCCGACAGCGTTGGCCATCGCCGGCGACGTTCGCGCTGGTGCGCTGGGGCGTGCGATGTGTTGCCGCCCCCGCCTCCGCGTCTTCCCGGGAGTCCGCTCCTCGGACATATCGTGTCCGTCCCGATGTATGGCGCTGCCATGCAGGCGACCTCTGTCGTCTGTATCCACTGTCTCCTTTTCTTGTCCCGTGTGTCGCGCTGGAGCCAAAAAGCTGCCCCTGATTTGCCAAGTTTGGCGTCTAGACATGTTGCATCGCAACAAAAACGAGGTATGCATCTCTTTATTACATCGAAACTGGTAGCAGTTCCTCGTTTTGTACAACGGATTTCCGTCACACCCTGCTCCATACGCGCTTGTACTGAGCTAGCGTCGATGAATGGTCGGCAACACGCCATCCGACCGGGCTCGCAACGCACGCCAGGTTCAGGTTTCGACCGGACCGGTGCGGCGCGGAACACCGCCATCAGGCGGCTACTCAACCGAAAGGAAGTCCGAATGTCCGAAATGTCGCATCGTGGGTCGCGCCAGCGTCCGTGGCTGGTCGTGCTGGGCGCCTCCGCTCTCACCTCGCTGCTGTTGGCCACCCCAGCCTTCGCCGGTGACGTGAACCTCTCCGGCCTGTCTTCCGAACCGACCGTACAGCGCTTCATCGTCAAGACCCGCGATGCCGCGCCGGTCAGCATCTCCAGCGCGTCCGCGGCCGCTGCGGCACCCTCGGCGGCGCTGCGCGCGACGCTGCAGTCGGCCGCCGCCGCGCTGCCGGCCAAGAACGGCCGTGCGCTCGGCCTGACCAGCCTGCGCCGCCTGGCGGTCGGGCCGGAAGTGGTCAAGGCCAGCCGTCCGCTGGATCGCGCCGAGGCCGAGACGCTGATGCGGCAGATCGCCGCCGACCCGAACGTCGAGTACGTCGAGGTTGACCAGCGCATGACCATCGCGCTGACCCCGAACGATCCGCGCCTGGGCGACCAGTGGGCCTTCGGCACCACCAACGCCGGCATCAACGTGCGCTCGGCCTGGGACAAGGCCACCGGCGACGGCGTGGTGGTGGCGGTGATCGACACCGGCATCACCAGCCACCCCGATCTCAACGCCAACGTCCTGCAAGGCTACGACTTCATCAGCGATGCGGATGCCGCACGCGACGGCGACGGCCGCGACAGCAACCCGGCCGACGAGGGCGACTGGGCCGCCGCCGGCGAGTGCTATTCCGGCTCGCCTGCCTCCAATTCGAGCTGGCACGGCACCCACGTGGCCGGCACCATCGCCGCGGTCACCAACAACGGCACCGGCGTGGCCGGCACCGCGTTCAAGGCCAAGATCCTGCCGGTGCGCGTGCTCGGCAAGTGCGGCGGCTACACCTCCGACATCGCCGATGCGATCACCTGGGCCTCCGGCGGCACCGTCAGCGGCGTGCCGGCCAACCAGAACCCGGCCGAAGTGATCAACATGTCGCTGGGTGGCAGCGGCACCTGCTCGACCACCTACCAGAACGCCATCAACGGCGCGGTCGGTCGCGGCACCACGGTGGTGGTGGCGGCGGGCAACAGCTCGACCAACGTGTCCAGCTCGGTGCCGGCCAACTGCAACAACGTGATCGCGGTGGCCGCCACCACCTCGTCGCGGGCCAAGGCCAGCTACTCGAACTACGGCGCGGGCATCGACATCTCCGCACCGGGCTCGAGCATCCTGTCCACGCTCAACGACGGCACCACCACTCCGGGCAACCCGAGCTACGCCTCCTACAACGGCACCTCGATGGCGACCCCGCACGTGGCCGGTGTGGTCGCGCTGATGCAGTCGGTGGCGCCGACCGCGCTGACTCCGGCGCAGGTGGAGAGCACCATCAAGAACACCGCGGCCAGCTTCTCCTGCTCCCAGGGCTGCGGCGCCGGCCTGCTCGACGCCAACGCCGCGGTCACCGCGGCGCAGAGCGGCGGCAGCGGCGGCGGTGGTGGCGGCAGCAGCAACGAGCTGCAGGACGGCGTGGCGGTCACCGGCCTCAGCGCCAGCAGCGGCTCCTCGCTGAACTACACGGTCAAGGTGCCGTCCGGCGCCAGCAGCCTGGTGGTCACCACCTCCGGCGGCAGCGGCGATGCCGACCTGTACGTGCGCTTCGGCAGCGCGCCGACCGATTCGGCCTACGACTGCCGTCCGTACAAGAACGGCAACAACGAGAGCTGCACCTTCAACTCCCCGCAGGCCGGTACCTACTAC
This sequence comes from Xanthomonas sp. D-109, assembly GCF_017746095.1. NCBI lineage: Bacteria > Pseudomonadati > Pseudomonadota > Gammaproteobacteria > Lysobacterales > Lysobacteraceae > Xanthomonas > Xanthomonas sp. D-109. The sequence continues at coordinate 19,632 of NZ_JAGHWV010000027.1, read as the reverse complement.
GTGCGGGTGAAGGCGTACAGCACGTTCTCCGGGCTCAGCCTCAAGGCCGACTACTGAGGCACTCCGTCGCGGCGGCTGCTTGACGGCCGCCGCGCACCTCCCGGTGCCGGATCGCAGTGGTCGGCCAGGATGATGCCGATGCTGCCACTCTCGGTCGCCCCGCGCTTCGGCGCGGGGCTTTTTTATGGGTGAACGGCGCGCGCTGTCGCGTGGCGCGGCATGGCGCTATGCCCTGTGCCGGTGATCACTGCGGGCGTCGTGTGGATCCGCTCGTCGGCACGGCGGCGTGGATCCCGGTGCCGCCAATGCCACGGTGCAGGCGCGGTGGGGCGCGGCGATCGGCAGGATCGCGCTCTACGCCACCCGCGCCGCCGCCGCCATCACTCGCACAGATCGCAGGCACGCGCCTGCAGTGCGTCGAGTACCTGCGCGGCGTCCATCTCCAGCAGCAGGCCGCGTTGCCCGGCGTTGAACCAGACGCTGCCTGCGCCCAATGCCGATTGCTCGATCAGCACCGGCGCCGGCCGCTGCTGGCCCAGCGGACTGATGCCGCCGACCTTGTAGCCGGTGCGGCGCTCGGCCTCGGCGGCCTCCATCATCCGCGCCGCCTTGCCGCCCGCGGCGGCGGCCAGTTTCTTCAACTGCACACGGCGGTCGGACGGGACCACCACGCAGACCGCGCGCGTGTCGACCCAGGCCATCAGGCTCTTCAGCACCCGCTCCGGCGGCAGGCCCAGCGCCTGCGCGGCCTGCAGGCCCTTGGCGCCGGCTTCGGCTTCGTAGTCGTAGGGATGCAGCCGGTAGACGATGCCGGCCGCATCCAGCGCCTTGGTCGCGCGCGTGGCCTTGGACATCGCGATCGCTCAGGCGGCCTCGAAGCGGTTCGCCGCCACGTTCTTGCGCACCTTCTGCGGATCCCAGATGCGCCCGTTCATGGCGATGTAGACGCCGGCCGGCAGCGACTGCACCGCGCCGACCGCGCAGCCGATGTTGAACTCGGCGTCGGAGCCGCGGAAGCGCGCCGGGTTCAGCGCGCCGGTCATCACGATGGTCTTGCCCTCGATCGCCTGCAGCACCTTGCCGGTCTGCACCATCGAGTCGGTGCCGTGGGTGATCAGCACATGCCGCGCCGACTGCGCGGCGATGGTGGCGCGGATCAGTTCGCGGTCGTCGTCGGTGATGTGCAGCGAATCCTTGCGGATGATCGGGATGACGGTGAAGCGGAAGGTCACGCCCAGTTCCTTGAGGATCTGGCCGATCTGCGGGTCGCCGATCTGGTAGTCGGACTTGTCGTCGAAGTAGATCTTGTCGATCGTGCCGCCGGTGGTGACGATCAGGAGTTCTTCCATTGCCGTTCCTAGAAGCGTGTCGGGACGCGGCGGTGGCCGCGCAGGCCGTCCATGATACCGGCCGCGGTGGGGCGGCCGCTCAGTCGCGCCCGGCCGCGCCGCGGCGGCGGGCGAAGCGTGCGCGGATGCCCGGTGCGCTGGACAGGCCCACCACCAGCAGCGCCAGCAGCAGTTCGGCCCAGCCGTAGCCGCGCTGCGGCGGGTGGCTCCAGGCGGTCATCACCCCGTGGCTGAACCACAGCAGCGCGCCGACGCCGCTCCAGAAGCGCGCCAGCGCCGAGCCGCGCAGCACGCCCACGGCCAGCAGCAGCGGCGGCAGCGCGAACACCAGCAGGGCGGCCAGGCGGTGGCGATCGTCGTGGAACCAGGCCGCGAACAGCGCCGCCAGCGCCAGCAGCGTCGCCCCCAGCGCCACCTGCAGGCGCCCGCCGCTCATGGCGCCGCCAGTCGCTGCGCGATCTCGGCCAGGCGCCGGCCGAGCGCACGCGCCAGTTGCGCTTCTTCCTCGCTGGGCTGCGGATCGTCGTCGGCGCCGGCGACGTGGCTGGCGCCGTAAGGTGTGCCGCCGCTGCGGGTGCTGCTGAGCAGCGGTTCGGTGTAGGGAATGCCGACGATCAGGCAGCCGTGGTGCAGCAGCGGCAGGTGCATCGACAGCAGGGTGGCCTCCTGGCCGCCGTGCAGCGACGCGGTGGAGGTGAACACCGCCGCCGGCTTGCCGGCCAGCGTGCCGCTGGCCCAGTCGGCACCGAGGCCGTCGATGAAGTGCTTGACCGGCGCGGCCATGTTGCCGAAGCGGGTCGGGCTGCCCAGCGCCAGGCCCACGCACTCGCGCAGGTCGTTGGCATCCACGTATGGCGCGCCGCTGTCGGGCACCGGCGGTGCGCTGGTCTGGGTGACCGCGGCCACCGGCGGCACGGTGCGCAGGCGTGCGGCCATGCCCGGCACCTCGCCGACGCCGCGCGCGATCTGCCGCGCCAGGCGCGCCACCGAGCCGCCGCGGCTGTAGTACAGGACCAGAATCTCGGCCATGCGGCCCTCTCGTGGATCGGAACGGCCGCCAGTATCGACGATGCCGGCGTCCATGCGCATCGGGTACCCTTGCCCGATGCAGCCGCTGGACACCGTCAACCTCTGGGCCGATCGCCTGCGCGACCGCGCGCGCATGCGCAGCTTCGCCGGTTTCCTGTGGCGACGCTTCATCGACGACCGGCTGTTCCAGGCCGCGGCGTCGCTGGCCTACACCACCATCTTCGCGCTGGTGCCGCTGGCGGTGGTGGTGTTCGGGGTGCTGTCGGCGTTCCCGGTGTTCGACAAGTGGAGCGACCAGCTCAGCGACTACATCTTCTCCAACTTCGTGCCGGCCGCGGCGCGCTCGGTGGAGTCCTACCTGCGGCAGTTCTCGGCCAGCGCCGGGCAACTGACCACCGCCGGCGTGATCGCGCTGGTGGTCTCGCTGCTGATCACCCTCAACAGCGTCGAGCAGACCTTCAACCAGATCTGGCGGGTGGTGTCGGCGCGGCCGCAGCTGACCCGGTTCCTGGTGTACTGGACCGTGCTGACCCTGGGCGCGCTGCTGGCCGCGGCGTCGCTGGCGGTGTCGGCGCGGTTCTTCGCGCTGCCGCTGTTCAAGACCAGCGAAGGCCGGATGCTGGCGCAGGTGGTGCTGAGCGTGGCGCCGGTGCTGATCGAGTTCGTCTGCATCACCCTGGTGTACCGGGTGGTGCCGCACCACACGGTCAAGCTGCGCCACGCGGTGCCCGGCGCGCTGCTGGCGGTGCTGCTGCTGGAGCTGGTGAAGTGGGGCCTGAGCCTGTACCTGGGCAGCTTCCAGTCGTACCAGCGCATCTACGGCACGGTCGCGTTCGTGCCGATCTTCCTGCTGTGGATCTACCTGAGCTGGATCGCGATCCTGCTCGGCGCCTCGGTGTCCTCCTCGATCGCCGCCTTCCGCTACCAGCCGGCCTCGATGCGCCTGCCGGCCGGCTACGAGATCTACGGCCTGCTGCGCCTGCTCGGGCGTTTCGCGCAGGCGCGCAAGCAGGGCAGTGGACTGCAGGAGGATCAGATCCTGCAGTTGGAGCCGATGCTGACCGACTCGCTGATGCAGCAACTGCTGTGCGAACTGGAGCGCATCCGCCTGCTCCGCCGCACCGAGCAGGGCGACTGGCTGCTGGCCCGCGACCTAGGCGACCTGCCGGTGGCCGAGCTGTACGAGAATTGCCAGCTGCGCATCCCTGTCGTCGAGACCTACCTGCCGTGCCGCGACGACGCCCTGGGCCAGGCGGCGTGCCGCGCGCTGGACGAACTGCGCCTGCCGTTGCGCGACGTGCTCAAGCGTCGCGTCGGCGACCTCTACACCGAGATCGGAGACCTTGCATGACCGCCATGCGCCTGTTGTTCCCGCTGTTCGCCGCCGCCGCCCTGCTGGCCGGGTGCGACCGCCAGCCCACGCCCAAGCCGGCCGATGGCGCTGCGACCAGCGCGCCGTCCACCGCGCCGAAGGCACCGCCCGCGCCGGCAGCGCCGGAGGCGCCCGCCGCGCCGGCGGCCGGACCGTCGGTGGTGCAGGAGACCCGCCCCGAGCCGACCCTGAAGATGAAGGCGGTGGACGGCCGCGAGTACGACCTGGCCGCGCACCGCGGGCAATGGGTGGTGGTGAATTTCTGGGCCACCTGGTGCGCGCCGTGCCTGAAGGAGATGCCGGAGCTGTCGGCGCTGCACGTGATGCGCGACAACATCGAGGTGGTCGGCCTGGCCTACGAGGACATCGAGCCGGCGGAGATGCAGGCATTCCTGAAGCAGCACCCGGTTGCCTACCCGATCGTCATCGTCGACACCTACGCGCCGCCGGCCGACTTCGCCACCCCGCGCGGCCTGCCGATGACCTACCTGATCGCGCCCAACGGCAAGCTCGCCAAGCAGTTCCTGGGGCCGGTCACCGCCAAGGACATCGAAGGCGCGATCGCCGCCGCCGGTGGCCCGGCGCCTGGGCAGGGCAAGGGGAAGGCGGCGGGGTGAGGCTATCGGTGGCCTGAGTGGCGCGGCCGCCGCCCGGGATTGGGCATTCGGGATTCGGGATTGGAAGGCGCGCTTCCGTGCGTGCGGAAGCGCCATCAGGTCGCTGTCGAATCGCTGTCGAATCGCTGTAGGAGCGGCTTCAGCCGCGACCCGGAAGGCTGACCCATGGTGGTGCCGCGGCTAAACCCGACTTCCATCCGATGCGTCCGGAATGGAATGCAGTCGTTGTGGGAGGGACTTCAGTCCCGACGCCTTGTGCGATGAGAGGCTTGGACGGCTTCGCCCGTCGCGGCTGAAGCCGCTCCTACAGGAGGCAGGATCTGCTTTGCATTCGGTGAGCCGCGCGATCCAGCGTAGGAGCGGCTTCAGCCGCGACCTGTTTCCACCGAATCGGCTAACGGCGCCGCCCAACAACGTGCGATCGCATGACAACCGCACGCCGCACGCTTCAACCAATCCCGACTCCCTAATCCCCACTCCCCACGTCATACGACGGAATCGGCTGCAGCAGCCCGAACTTTTCCTTGTGCAGCTTGTGCTTCAGTGGCGGCAGGTCCAGGTCCGGTTCGTGCAGGCGGGTTTCCGGCAGTTGGTCGAGCAGGTGCCGGATCAGGGTCAGGCGGCCGCGCTTCTGGTCGTTGAAGTCGACCAGGGTCCACGGCGCGTAGTCGCGGTGGGTGGCTTCCAGCATCGCCTCGCGCGCGCGGGTGTAGTCGGCGTACTGGCTGCGCGATTTCAGGTCCACCGGCGACAGCTTCCAGCCCTTTAGCGGGTCGTGCAGGCGCTCGGCGAAGCGCTTTTCCTGCTGCGCCTGGTCCACGCACAGCCAGTACTTGAACAGGCGGATGCCGTCGTCCACCAGCAGCCGCTCGAACATCGGAGTCTGGCGCAGGAAGGCGTGGTATTCGGCGTCGCTGCAGTAGCCCATGACCCGCTCCACGCCGGCGCGGTTGTACCAGCTGCGGTCCATCAGCACGATCTCGCCGGCGGCCGGCAGGTGCGCGATGTGGCGCTGGAAATACCACTGCGTGGCTTCGCGGTCGGTCGGCTTGGGCAGGGCGACCACGCGGCACTGGCGCGGGTTCAGGTGTTCGGCGATGGCCTGGATCGCGCCGCCCTTGCCGGCGGTGTCGCGGCCTTCGAACAGCACCAGCACGCGCTCGCCGCTGTGCTGCACCGCCTGCGCCATCGCGGTCAGTTCCAACTGCAGCGGTTGCATCAGGGCCTTGTACTGCTTGCGCTTGAGGTGACTCATTTGCTGCTCCGCTTGCGGGGACCGGTACCGGCCATGCTGCGCGCCACTTCCAGCAGCGCGCCCTGCTGGCGGGTGTCGAGGGCGCGGTAGGCCTGCAGCAGATCGTGTTCGCCGCGGGTGCGCGCCGGGTCCAGCTGGCTGGCCAGTTCGCCGAGCAGGGTACCGGCGGGGACGCCGAAGGTGCGCGCCAGGGCGGTGAGCTGGGCGCGTCCGGGCAGCTTCTCGCCGGCCATCCAGGCCTTGACCGTGGCCGCGCCGGCGCGCGGGATGGCCGCGGCGATGTCCGCGGCGCTCATGCCGCTGGCCTTGGCCAGCAGGCGCAACGTGGTATCCAGGGGCATGCGGGAGTCCAGGTCATTCCTTCAGCCGCGGGCGCAGCGTGGCCAGATTGCAGGGACGGGTGCGGGCATCCAGTTGCGCGGCGATGATCCGCTCCCAGGCGGTGCGGCAGGCCGAGGTGGAGCCGGGCAGGCAGAACAGGAAGGTGGCGTTGGCAAGGCCGGCAAAGGCACGCGACTGCAGCGAGGAGGTGCCGATCTCCTCGACGCTGATCGCACGGAACAGCTCGCCGAATCCCGGCATCTCCTTGTCCAGCAGCGGCAGCAGCGCCTCAGGCGTGGAATCGCGGCCGGTGAAGCCGGTGCCGCCGGTGACCAGGATGCCGTCCACCTCGGGGTCGGCGATCCAGGCCGAAACCGTGGCGCGCATCCGGTAGCGATCGTCCGGCAGCAGCGACCGCGCATGCAGGCGGTGACCGACGCCCTGCAGGGCGGCGACCAGGTAGTCGCCGGAGCTGTCCTGGTCGAGGGTGCGCGTGTCCGAGACGGTCAGCACGCACAGGTTCAAGGCAATGAAGTCGGCATTGGCGCTCATGCCGGCAGCCTAGCCGCTCGCCCGGCCGGCGTACAGCCTGCCTGCGCCGGCGCTTCAGCCGCGGCTGCGCTGGGCCATGTCCATGCCTGGCAGGACGAGAGCACGTGGCCGGAAGCGGCTGACGCGCGCGGCGCGATCGGTGGCCAGCGGCAGGCGCTCGGGTTCGCGCTGCAGTGCGCGACGCTGCGCATCCGCGCTGTGCCACTCGGTGCACTCAAGCAGGGTGCGGCCGTCGTCGGACAGGTACAGATGCGCGGCGATCAACCCCCGCAGTGCATGCGCGCCATCCTGCAGGGCGGCGAAGGCGGCGTCGGCACGGCCCTGTGCCTGCGTCGCATCGCGTGTCGGCACGCGTGCGACCACCACACAGGACGCTGGTCGCCGCGGATCGGACACGCCGCTGCGGATGCGCTGGTAGCGGCGCAGCGTCCGTCGCAGTGCCGGCAGGCGTGCACGCAGCAGTCCATGCAGTTCCGGGGCCGCGTCGTAGCAGCAGCGCGCGTACAGCAGGTCAGGGGCATCGCCCAGCGATTCCATCCAGGTCAGCGCCTGCAGGCGGTGGTCGCACAGGCCGCGCACGCAGTCGAACAGTGCGGTCCGGTCGGGGGCGGGGGCCTCGGCGAGCAGCATGCTGCGCGCGGGTGTGGGAGCAGGGGGCAGGGGAGTGGGAGACGACAGCGACATCGCGGGATCTGCACAGGGAGCGTGCGCGCAGTGTCGGACCTCAAGTTGACTTGAGGTCAAGCAGTCCGCTTGATCCGCTGGGTGCAGGTGGACATGCAGCTGCTATGCGCACTGAATTTCTGCGGCGCTTCGGCGCGATCTGCAGCGACGGAGCGTCCTCATCACGAGGTGCGTCTTGGCATTGCACGCGCCAAGCGACCCAAGGATGCGTGCCAAGATGACATCGGTCGGTCCGATGGCGACAGGTAACGGGCGTCAGTGCCTTGCGCTGCCTGCTGGCTGCTTTGGCGGTGCAGCGCATGCCTAATCGATCAGGCCGAGGCTCCGCCTTGCCAACCGTGGTGGGCCGCAGTGTCGCGCAGCAACGCGGCGAAGTCGTCGGCAAATCCCTGCATGTCGAACAGGCCGCTGTCCGCACGCCGTGCGTGCAGTCGCTCGCGCAATGCCTGCAGCGCCGCGGGATCGCGCCCCAGGCGCACTGCGGTGGCGACGAACGCCGCATCGTCGGCGGCGTTCATCTCGTCCAGGCCGAGATGATGGTTGAGGCTGCCGGCCACGCGCGCGGCGAAGGTGCTGCCGGGGCAGGTCAACACCGGGCAGCCGGCCCACAAGGCATCGGAGGCGGTGGTGTGGGCGTTGTACGGATGCGTGTCGAGGAACAGGTCGGCGTGCCGGTAGCGCGCCAGATACTCCGGGTGCGCCAGCTTGGGCATGAAGCGCAGGCGTGTCGGTTCCACGCCGGCGGCCGCGGCGGCCGCACGCAGCCGATCGTCGGCCTGGCCAGGGCCGGACAGCAGCCACAGCACGCTGTCGGGCACCTGCCGCAGCACCTCCAGCATCCGCGCCATGCTGCGTGGGCCGAGCTTGTAGCTGTTGTTGAAGCAGCAGAACACGGTGCCGCGCTCGGGAAGGCCGCAGTCGCGGCGTGAGGGCGGGGTGCCGACGGTGCGGGTGTCGTCGGAGGGCTGGAAGGCGCGCGGCAGCCGCAGCACCCGCTCGCTGCAGTGCGCGGCCAGCGCCGGCGGCAACGCATAGGCATCGCCGATCACGTAGTCGATCCACGGCGCGCCGGAGGTGCCGGGGTAGGCCAGCCAGTTCAATTGCACCGGTGCCGGACGCAGCGCCAGCACTTCCGGCGTGCCGCCGCCCCCCCAGCCGCGCAGATCGAACAGCAGATCGATGCCGGCGTCGCGGATCTGTTGCGCGGTCTGCCGATGCGGCTGCCCGGCCACGTTGTGCCAAGCGTGTGCAGCCGCCTGCAGGCGCGCGCGCAGCGCGCTGCGGTCGTCGCCGTTGAGCGCGAACAGGTGCACCTGCAGATCGGCGTGCGCGCGCAGGCGCTCGAACAGGGCGACGGTCAGCAGGCCGGTGGGATGCGCGCCGAAGCCGTTGGACAGGAAGCCGATACGCAACGCGCCATCGCGGCGCACCTGCGCAGCCGGCAGCGGCGCGACGCTGCGCGCCAGCGCCTGGGCGCGGTTGCGCGCGCAGCGCAGTTGCTCGTCCGCGCCCGCGTCCTCGTTGAGGAAGGCAAACGGCTCGATCGCCGGGTGCCCTTGCCGCACCGCGCTGCGCACCTGCTGCGACAGCGCGTCCAGCCCGCGCCAGTCGCACAGCTTGCGGCGCCAGTTCAGCAGGTAGGCGGCGATCGATGGCTCCTGCGGCAGCAGGGCGTGGGCATGCGCGTAGGCCTGCGCCGCCGCTTCGGCCTCGCCGCTGTCCTCCAGCGCGTGGCCCAGCCACACCGCGATGCCCGGGTGCTGCGGCGCTTGCTGCAGCGCCTCGCGCAACGCGTGCGCGGCTTCGGCATGGCGGCCCTGGGTCCAGCGCACCCGGCCCAGGCGCGCCAGCGCCTCCGGATGACCGGGGCGCAACTGCAGCGCGCGCAGCGCGGCCTGCTCGCCGGCCGCCGCCGCGCCGGCTCCGAGTTCGGCGTCGGCGAGCATTACCCAGGCCAGGAAGTCCTGCGGATCGCGGCGCACTGCGGCCTGCAGTTGCAGGCGTTCGTCGGCGCCGCCGTTCATGCCGCCGTGGCGGCCGCGACCGACCGCGGGCGATGCGCGCTCATGGCGCCAGCGCCTTGACGTAGTGCTGCGCGCTCAGTTCCTGCTGCCAGCCGCAGGCGCGGTACAGGGCCTGCGCGGCGAGATTGTCCTGCGCCGTCTCCAGCACGATGCGCGCCGCGCCATCGTCTGCGGCGTGGCGCTCGGCGGCGTGCAGCAGCGCCTGCGCCACGCCGTGGCGGCGGTGCGCGGGTGCCACGTACAGATCGTTGAGGATCCACAGCCGTGCCGCCCGCACGGAGGAGAAGGACGGATACAACTGCACGAAGCCGGCGGCCTGCGCATCGCGTTCGGCCAGCAGCACGACCGACTCGGCGCGGGCCATGCGCGCGGCGAGAAAGGCGTGCGCAGTCGCCGCATCCGGCGCCTGCCCGTAGAACTGCCGGTAGGCATCGAACAGCGCCACCAGCGCCGGCAGGTCGTGCGCATCGGCCTGGCGCACGCGCACGCTCATGGGCTGTCGCTCAGGCGCGCCAGTTCGTCGACTTGGTGCTCGTGGCTCAGGCGCCCGATCAGTGCATCGAGGTCGCCCTCGATGACGTTCGGCAGGTCGTACAGGGTCAGGCCCTCGACACGGTGGTCGGTAATGCGGCCCTGCGGGAAGTTGTAGGTGCGGATGCGCTGGCTGCGGTCGCCGCTGCCGACCTGCAGCTTGCGGTCCTGCGCCTCGGCCGCGGCCTGCTTGCTGCGCTCGGCCTCCAGCAGCTGCGCCTTGAGCCGCTTCATCGCCTTGTCGCGGTTGGCGTGCTGGCTGCGCTCGGTCTGGCATTCCACCACCACGCCGCTGGGTACGTGGGTGATGCGGATCGCCGACTCGGTCTTGTTGACGTGCTGGCCGCCGGCGCCGGAGGAGCGGAAGGTGTCGATCTTCAGGTCGGCCGGGTTGATCGTGATCTCCTCCACGTCGTCGGCCTCGGGAATGATCGCCACCGTCGCCGCGGAGGTGTGGATGCGGCCCTGCGACTCGGTCGCCGGCACGCGCTGCACGCGGTGCGTGCCGGATTCGAATTTCAGCCTGGAGTAGGCGCCACGGCCGACGATGCGCGCCACGACCTCCTTGTAGCCGCCGTGCTCGCCGGGGCTGTCCGATTCCACTTCCACCTTCCAGCCCTGGCGTTCGGCGTAGCGCGCGTACATGCGGAACAGGTCGCCGGCGAAGATCGCCGCCTCGTCGCCGCCGGTGCCGGCGCGCACTTCCAGGAACAGGTTGCCGTCGTCGCGCGGATCGCGCGGCACCAGCAGCAGCGCCAGTTCCGCGTCCAGCTCGGCCAGGCGCGCCTGCGCGGCGCCGATTTCCTCCTCGGCCAGCCCGCGCAGTTCCGGATCGGCGCGCATCGCCTCGGCCGAGGCCAGGTCGGCCTTGGCGGCCGCCTCGGCGGCCAGCGCGGCGGCGACCGGTTCCAGTTGCGCGAACTCGCGCGAGTAATCGCGAAAGCGCGTGTTGTCGCTCACCACCTCGGGGTCGGACAGCAGGCGTTCGAGTTCTTCGCGACGCTCGGCCAGCGCCTCCAGCTTACGGCGCAGGGTCGGTGTCATCGGTCTTCAGGATCGGGTGGAAATAGCCCGGCTTCTCCGGGAACAGGCGCTCGGCGGCGCGCGCCAGCTCGGCGTCGCCGCGCAGCGCCGCCTCGCGCAGCGCCGCGGTGGGCGGATGCAGCAGGCGGTTGGTCAGGGTGTTGGCGAGGAACTCCAGCACCTCGTCGGCCGGCTTGCCGTGCGCCAGTTGCTGCCGCGCCTTGGCCAGCACGTCGTCGCGGGTGCTGTCGCCGTGCGCGCGCAGGCGCTTGAGCGGCGCCTGGCGGGTGCTGGCCTGCAGCGCCTCCATGTAGCGCACGACCTGCAGGTCGATGATCGCCTCGGCCGCCTCGGCGGCCTCGCGGCGGCCGCGACGGTTGTCCTCGACCGCGCGCTCCAGGTCGTCGACGGTGTACAGGTAGGCGTCGGCCAGGTCGGCCACGCCGGCCTCGATGTCGCGCGGCACCGCCAGGTCGAACAGCAGCATCGGCTTGTGCTTGCGCGCGCGCAGCGCCTGTTCGACCTGCGCCCGCGTCACCACCGGCTCGCGCGCGGCGGTGGCCGAGAACACCACGTCGGCCTCATGCAGGTGGCGCTCCAGTTCGCTCAGCGGCAGCGCCACGCCGCCGTGGCGGCTGGCCAGCTCCTGCGCGTGGGCGAGGGTGCGGTTGGCGATCAGCAGGCGCCGCACGCGGCCCTCGCTGAGATGCTTGGCGGCCAGCTCGATGGTCTCGCCGGCGCCGACCAGCAGCACGGTGGATTCGCTGAGCCGGGCGAAGGAGCTTTGCGCCAGGCGCACCGCGGTGGAGGCGACCGAGACCGGATTGGCGCCGACCCGGGTGTCGGTGCGCGCGCGCTTGGCCACCGAGAATGTCTGCTGGAACAGCCGGTCCAGGCGGCTGCCCATCGCCCCGTGCTCGCGCGCCAACGACCAGGCGTCCTTCACCTGGCCGAGGATCTGCGGCTCGCCCAGCACCATCGAGTCCAGCCCGGTGGCGACACGGAACAGGTGCCGCACCGCATCTGCGTCCTGGTGCTGGTACAGATACCCGTGCAGGCCGGCGGCATGCGCATCCAGCCAATCGGCCAGGTGTTGCGCATCGCCGGCGATGGCGTACAGCTCGGTGCGGTTGCAGGTGGACAGCAGCGCCGCCTCGGCGACGTCGGGCAGCGCGCGCAACGATTGCAGCGCGCGCGGCAATGCGTCGCCGGCGAATGCCACCCGTTCGCGCAGGTCGACCGGCGCGGTCTGGTGGTTCAATCCGAGCACCCACAACGTCATCTGTTCAGTTGCTTGCGATAAGCTGCTGGCCATTCAGGGCCCCATTTTACGGCCCGGCCGCTTCCGATGCCCGCATTGATTCGCATCCGTACCATTCTGCTGCTGTCCGCAATCGCCGCCGTGGCCGCACCGGCCGCGGCCAAGGCGCCGAGTCCCGCCCAGGACGTGATGACCCCGGTGCTGGCCGGCGAGTTCGCCCTGCAGGCCGGGCAACTGGCCGACGCCTCGCGCTGGTACCTGCAGGCCGCCAACGACAGCCCCGGCGACGCCGGCCTGGCCGAACGCGCCACCCGCATCGCCATGCTCGCCAACGACAGCGCCGCCGCCACCCAGGCCCTGGCGCTGTGGCGGCAGCGCGCGCCCGAGTCGCTGGCCATGCGCAGCGCCGAGGCCTCGCTGGCCCTGCGCAGCGGCAACCTGCGCCAGGCGCGCAGCCTGCTGGTGGCCCTGCTGCGCGACAAGGACCCGCGCGGTTGGCGCTTCGCCCTGATCGCCCTGGTCAGCGGCAACCGCGATCCGGAGGTGGCGGCCAAGGCCCTGGACCAGTTGCTCGACGCCAATGCCATCCCCGATCAGCTCGAGGCCTGGCAGGAGTTCGGGCGCCTGGCGCTGCGCCTGGACCAGCCCAAGCTGGCCGAGCGCATCGTCGACCAACTGGTCAAGCGCTTCCCGCAGGAGCCGCGTGTGGCGCTGCTGCATGCCACGCAGTTGCAGCAGGCGGGCAAGACCGAGCAGGCGCGTGCGCTGCTGCAGGGCGTGGAGCCCAAGGTGGAAGGCGACCCGGAACTGCGCACCGCGCTGGCCTATGCCTACGACGCCATCGGCGACACCGCTGCCGCGGCGCGGGTCCTGGCGCTGGGGCCACAGACCACCCAGAACTATGGCCTGCGCGCTTCGATGCTGGCCAAGCTGCAGGACAACGCGGCCCTGACCGCGCTGTACGACGAACTGCGCAAGGGCGCCGACCGGCCCGATCCGGAGCGGCGCCTGCTGCTCGGCAAGATCGCCGAGTTCCTCAAGCGCAACCAGGAGGCGGTGGACTGGTACCGCGGCGTGCCGGGCGGTCCGCTGCGCAGCGAGGCGCGGCTGCGCGCCGCCGGCGCGTTGTACGCGCTCGGCCAGAAGGACGCGGCCTTTGCCGAGGCGCGCGCGCTGCAGGACGACGCCGAGGCCGACGATGCCGCGCGCCGCGACGCCTATGTGCTGGAGGCGGAACTGCGCCAGCGCAGCGGCGACGACGCCGGCGAGCTGCAGGTGTTCGAGCGTGGCCTGGCCGCGTATCCGGACGACAACGCGCTGCTGTATGCGCGCGGGCTGTCGTGGGAGCGTCGCGACCGCATCGATCGCGCCGAGGCCGACCTGCGCAAGATCCTGGTCACCGAGCCGGAGAACGTGGCGGCGCTGAACGCGCTCGGCTATACCCTGGCCGACCGAACCAAGCGCTATCGCGAGGCGCTGCAACTGATCGACCGCGCACGCACCGCCGATCCCGACAATGCCGCGATCATCGACAGCTATGGCTGGGTGCTGTACCGGCTCGGCAAGACCCAGGAGGCGCTGGTGCAACTGCGCCGCGCCTGGAGCCTGGTGAAGGATCCGGAGATCGCCGCGCACATCGGCCAGGTGCTGTGGGAGCAGGGCAAGCACGACGAGGCCAACAAGTACTTCGACGAGGCGCGCAAGCTCGATCCGGACAATCGCGCGCTGCGCCGCGCCCTGGAACAGGTGACACCGTGAGGGCTGGTCTGCGCACCGCCTGGGCGCTGGCCGCCGGGCTGCTGCTGGCCGGTTGCAGCGCGGTGCCGACCCGCACGCCGGCGCCGGTCGCCGTCGCTGCGCCCGATGCCGCCGCGCAACAGGCCGAGGCGGCGCGCGCGCAGTGGCTGCAGGCGCATCCGGACTGGTCGTTCCAGGGCCGGGTGGCGATCACCAAGGGGCGCAACGGCGGCAGCGGCCGCATCGACTGGACCCAGCGTCAGCGGCAGTACGAAGTGCAGCTCAGTGCGCCGGTGACCCGGCAGAGTTGGCGCCTGATCGGCGACAGCCACTCCGAGGCCGGGCGCCTGGAAGGGCTGGAAGGCGGGCCGCGCGACGGCGAGAACGCCGAGCAGTTGCTGCTGGAGGCGACCGGCTGGGAGATCCCGGTCAACCTGCTGCCGGACTGGGTGCGCGGGCTGGTGGCGACCGACGCGCAGGCGCCGGAGCGGGTCGACTACGACGCGCAGGGCCGGCCGCACACGCTCCGGCAGATGGGCTGGGACATCGAATTCCAGGACTGGTACCCGCCCAGCGACGGCCGTCCGGCGCTGCCGCGGCGCATCGAGGCGCGCAACGGCGACGCCAAGGTGCGCCTGCTGGTCGACGCCTGGACCGTGCCCGCGCCATGAGCGGGGCCGTCGAAGGCGGGGGCTGGTCGTCCTGGCCGGCCCCGGCGAAGCTGAACCTGTTCCTGCAGATCACCGGACGCCGGCCGGACGGCTACCACCAGTTGCAGACCGTGTTCCGCCTGCTGGATTGGGGTGACACGGTGCACCTGCGGCCGCGCGCGGACGGGGTGGTGGCGCGCATTGGCCCTTCCGTGGCCGGCGTCGCCGAGGCCGACGACTTGCTGGTGCGGGCTGCTCGGCTGCTGCAAAAAACAGCGAATGTTGCGCAAGGTGTCGATATCCGCGTCGAAAAGCGCATTCCGGCAGGCGGTGGCTTCGGCGGCGGCTCGTCCGATGCGGCGACCGCGCTGGTGGCGCTGAACGCGCTGTGGCGCGCCGGGCTGGACGAGGGTGCCCTGGCCGAGCTCGGCCTGTCGCTGGGCGCGGACGTGCCGGTGTTCGTGCGCGGACGCGACGCCTGGGCCGAGGGCGTGGGCGAGCAACTGACCCCGATCGCCCTGCCGCCAGCCTGGTACGTGCTGGCCGATCCGGGCGTGCACGTGCCCACCGCGGCGCTGTTCCAGTCCCCGGATTTGACGCGGGATGCTGCGCCCGCGAAAATAGCGGACTTCGTTTCAGGTTTCCTGCTCGGTAACGCGTTCGAGCCGGTCCTGCTTCGCCGCGAACCGGCCGTCCAGGCCACGTTCCAGGCGCTTGCGCGGATCGGCACGCCACGCCTGACCGGGTCGGGAGGCGGTTGTTTCGTCGAGTTCGCCGATCGCGCTGCCGCCGTGCGCGCGCTGGCGGACTTGCCGGACGGGATGCGCGCCTGGGTGGCAGGCGGCGTCCCGCGCTCGCCGCTGCTCGACGCGCTGGAGGCTTGACACAGGTTTACGCAGGGGCGTCGCCAAGAGGCCCAAGGCACCAGGTTTTGATCCTGGCATTCGTAGGTTCGAATCCTACCGCCCCTGCCATTTAGGTATGCAGATCCCTCTGCAAAAGCCCGCACCTCCATGTGCGGGGATTCAACGGGAAAAGCATCGCTTCTCCTCGCGTTCCGATTCACCCTCTTTTCATCGCCACACGCTCTTCGCAGCCACCCGAGAGACCCTCATGCAAGACCAACGCAACCTGCTGGTGTTCTCCGGCAACGCCAACAAGCCCCTGGCCAAAAGCATCTGCCGCGAGTTGGGCGTGCGCCCCGGCAAGGCGATGGTCTCCAGCTTCTCCGACGGCGAAGTGCAGGTGGAGATCGAGGAGAACGTACGCCGGCAGGAAGTGTTCGTGATCCAGCCGACCTGCGCGCCCAGCGCAGAGAACCTGATGGAACTGCTGGTGATCATCGACGCGCTCAAGCGCGCCAGCGCCGCCAGCGTCACCGCGGTGGTGCCGTACTTCGGCTACTCGCGGCAGGACCGGCGCATGCGCTCCTCGCGCGTGCCGATCACCGCCAAGGTCGCGGCGAAGATGTTCAGCGCGGTCAACGCCGACCGCGTGCTGACCGTGGACCTGCACGCCGACCAGATCCAGGGCTTCTTCGACATCCCGGTCGACAACGTCTACGCCTCGCCGCTGCTGCTGGCCGACATCTGGCGCGCCTACGGCACCGACAACCTGATCGTGGTGTCGCCGGACGTGGGCGGCGTGGTGCGCGCCCGCGCGGTGGCCAAGCGCCTGGACGATGCGGACCTGGCGATCATCGACAAGCGCCGCCCGCGCGCCAACGTGTCCACGGTGATGAACATCATCGGCGACGTCGAGGGCAAGACCTGCGTGCTGGTCGACGACATCGTCGACACCGCCGGCACCCTGTGCGCCGCCGCGGCCGCGCTGAAGGAGCGCGGTGCGCTGAAGGTCGCCGCGTACTGCACGCACGCCGTGCTGTCCGGCCCGGCGGTGAGCAACATCACCAATTCGCAGCTGGACGAACTGGTCGTCACCGACACCATTCCGCTGTCGGAGGCTGCCCGCGCCTGCGGCAAGATCCGCCAGCTCAGCGTCGCCGAGCTGCTGGCCGAAACCATCCGCCGCATCGCTTTCGGCGAGTCGGTGAGCTCGTTGTACGTGGATTAAAGGCTGGGAATGGGGAATCGGGAATAGGGAATGGGCGGAGCGCGGCATTGCGCTGTTGCGATTCCCCATTCCCGATTCCCCACTCCCGGCTTCACAGACTCTTCTGGTCGCGGAAGAGTCCTTCAAACCGCCGCGAGGCGGTTCATTCAACCAAGGTAGTAAACGCAAATGGCAACCACGCATGAAATCAAGGTGCAGCGCCGCGAAGTCGAGGGCAAGGGTGCGAGCCGCCGCCTCCGTCGCGACGGCCTGATCCCGGCGATCGTCTACGGTGGCGATCTGAAGCCGGTCAACATCCAGCTCGACCACAACGAAGTCTGGCTGGCCAGCCAGAACGACTGGTTCTATTCGTCCATCCTCAGCCTGAGCCTGAACGGCGACGTGCAGAAGGTGCTGCTGCGCGATATGCAGCGTCACCCGTTCAAGCAGCTGATCATGCACATCGACTTCCAGCGCGTGAACGACAACGAAGCCCTGCACGCCTCGGTGCCGCTGCACTTCATCAATGAGGACGTGTCCCCGGCCGGCAAGTCGGCAGAAGTGGTCGTCACCCACGAGCTGAACGAAATCCAGGTCGTGTGCCTGCCGAAGGACCTGCCGGAGTTCGTCGAAGTCGACCTGGCCGCGCTGTCGGTCGGCGACGTGATCCACCTGTCCGACCTGAAGCTGCCGGCTGGCGTCGAGCTGCCGGAACTGAAGCTGGGCAAGGAGCACGACGTGGCGGTGGTCATCGCCAAGCACGGCCGTGTCGAGGAAGAGCCGGAAGCCACCGACGCGGCGGCCGCCGCCGAGCCGGCCAAGAAGGACGGCAAGTAATCGCCTGCGCGGCGTCCGGGCCATCGGTCCGGACGCCGCGGCGATGCATTGCGCATGACTGGTCTGCGTCTGATCGTCGGCCTGGGCAACCCCGGCGCCGAACACGCGAACACCCGGCACAACGCCGGGTTTCGTTTTGTCGACGCGTTGGCCGAGCGGGCCGGCGCGCGCTGGAGCGTGGACGTCAAGCTGTTCGGCGAGACCGCCAAGGTCGAGGTCGCGGGGCAGTCGGTGTGGCTGCTGAAGCCGGCCACCTTCATGAACCTCAGCGGCAAGTCGGTGACGGCGGCCTTGCGCTTCTGGAAGATCGAACCGGCGCAGGCGCTGCTGGCGCACGACGAACTGGACCTGGCGCCGGGCACGGCACGGCTCAAGTTCGACGGCGGCCACGGCGGCCAGAACGGACTGCGCGATACCATCCGCCTGCTCGGGCATGCCGGCTTCCACCGCCTGCGCATCGGCATCGGCCATCCCGGCCACAAGGACAAGGTGGTGCCGTGGGTGCTGGGACGCGCCGGCAAGGACGACCAGGTCCTCATCGACCGCGCCATCGACGACGCCATCGACGTGCTGCCGCTGGCCGTGCAGGGCGACTTCAACGAGGCGATGAAGCGGTTGCATACGCAGGGGAAATAGGGAATGGGGAATGGGGAATGGAAAGGCGGCTATGCTTTCCGATTCCCTATTCCCGATTCTCCATTCCCGGATTACACACATGGGCATCAAATGCGGCATCGTCGGCCTGCCCAACGTCGGCAAGTCGACCCTGTTCAATGCGCTGACCAAGGCGGGCATCGCCGCGGCCAACTTTCCGTTCTGCACCATCGAGCCGAACGTGGGCGTGGTGCCGGTGCCGGATCCGCGTCTGAACGCGCTGGCGGCGATCATCAATCCGCAAAAGGTCGTGCCGACCGCGGTCGAGTTCGTTGACATCGCCGGCCTGGTCGCCGGTGCGGCCAGCGGTGAGGGCCTGGGCAACAAGTTCCTGGCGCACATCCGCGAGGTCGATGCGATCACCCACGTGGTGCGCTGCTTCGAGCATGGCGACATCATCCACGTGAACAACAAGGTCGACCCGGTCTCCGACATCGAGACCATCGACACCGAGCTGGCCCTGGCCGACCTGGACAGCGTGGAGAAGGCGCTCAATCGCGCCGAGCGTTCGGCCAAGGGCGGCGACAAGGACGCGGCCGCGCGCAAGCCGGTGCTGGCCAAGCTGCAGGCCGCACTGGCCGAGGGCAAGGCCGGTCGCAACGCCGGCCTGGACGAGGAGGAGAAGGCGCTGGTGCGCGATCTGTTCCTGCTCACCCTCAAGCCGGTGATGTACATCGCCAACGTGCTGGAAGACGGCTTCGAGAACAATCCGCACCTGGACGCGGTGCGCGCGCATGCCGCGGCCGAGGGCGCCGAGGTGGTACCGGTGTCGGCGGCGATCGAGGAAGAACTGTCGCAGCTGGACGACGCCGACCGCGACGCGTTCCTGGCCGACCTGGGCCTGAGCGAGCCGGGCCTGAACCGGGTGATCCGCGCCGGCTACACGCTGCTTGGGCTGCAGACCTATTTCACCGCTGGGGTGAAGGAAGTGCGCGCCTGGACGGTCAAGGCCGGGTCGACTGCGCCGCAGGCTGCGGCGGTGATCCACACCGACTTCGAGAAGGGCTTCATCCGCGCCGAAACCATCGCCTACGACGACTTCATCAAGTACAAGGGCGAGGCCGGCGCCAAGGAAGCCGGGCGCCTGCGCCTGGAGGGCAAGGAGTACCGCGTGCAGGAAGGCGATATCCTGCATTTCCGCTTCAACGTCTGATGCGTGCGCGTGTCCTGGCCGGGCGCGCGCGAGCCACGGCGATTTCCTGCGACATCGCGTCAAAATACTGTTGACAAGGCGCAGATGTCAGGGAAGAATAGCGGGCTGTTTCACCCCTCTCTGATTTCGGCGTCGCAGCCGGGTTCGAGTGGGTAAGTTGGAGGGATACCCAAGCGGCCAACGGGGGCAGACTGTAAATCTGCTGGCTTACGCCTTCGGTGGTTCGAATCCACCTCCCTCCACCAGTTATTTTGTTGTGGCAGTGCGGCATCCCGTAGCGGGAGTAGTTCAACGGTAGAACCTCAGCCTTCCAAGCTGATGGTGCGGGTTCGATTCCCGTCTCCCGCTCCATTGAACGCGCTTGTGTCACAATAGAACAACGCTCACGTAGCTCAGTCGGTAGAGCACCTCCTTGGTAAGGAGGAGGTCGAAGGTTCGATTCCTTTCGTGAGCACCATATTCAGTCGTCAAATCTTTCTACGATCACCGAGAAGAAGCAGCCATGGCCAAGGGTAAGTTCGAGCGCACCAA
>NZ_JAGHWV010000026.1:0-211681 GCF_017746095.1 Xanthomonas sp. D-109 | reverse complement strand
CCCCCCCCCCCGGGGGTGTGGGGTTGGGGTGAGGGCCCGGCGCGAAGCGTCTCGCAGGGTCAGGACGCACGAGGCTGCGCCCGTACCCTCATCCGCCCCTTCGGGGCACCTTCTCCCGGAGGGAGAAGGAAAGCGCTAGAGCCCCTCTCCCACCGGGAGAGGGGTTGGGGTGAGGGGCCGGCCATGCGGCATGACCCAACCGCCAGTAATCCACATTCCGCTAGGCGCTCGCCGGCGCGGCGCTCGGACGCGGCATGAACGGATTCGGATGCGCCGCCAGCAGCGCATCGTCGATGGCCGCCGCCCGCTGCGCCGCCGGCCGCGCCATGTGCCGCTGCGCGAACGCGACGAACGCCGGCCGCGCCTGCAGCACGCCGATGCGCGTGTAGAAGCCGAGGAACGCGGCGGCATACAGGTCGGCCGCACTGAAGCGGTCGCCGGCCAGGTACTCGCGACCGGCGACGCCCTGCTCCAGCATGTCCAGCAGATCCTCGCCATGGCCGTAGCCGGCGCTGTGCGCCGGTGCCAGCGTGCCGTGCTGCTTGGCGGTGAGGAAGGCCTCGGCCGGTCCGGCCAGCAGGAACAGCCAGCGGTAGTAATCGCCCCGCGCCGGCGATCCCGGTGGCGGCGCCAGTTGCCGTTCCGGCACCAGGTCGGCCAGGTAGGCGCAGATCGCCGCGTTCTCGGTGACGGTGGTGGTGCCGTGGACCAGCGCCGGCACCTTGCCCATCGGATTGATCGCCAGATACGCCGGCGCCTTCATGCCGGTGCCGTAGTCGAGGATCTGCGCGCGGTACGCCAGGCCGGTTTCTTCGAGCATCCAGCGCGCGATGCGACCGCGCGACATGGGATGGGTGTAGAGCACAAGATCGTGGGACATGGTCGGACTCCGTGGTGGACGCCACGCAGTCTGCGCGTGGCCTGCTGACACCTGCTGTCAGGAGCCGACGCCGTACCCGGTGGCGGCGCGCCAGCGTCGGATCAACTGATGCCGCCGCATCGGGTAGCGCTCGCCGTCATCGCGCAGCGCCAGCACGCGGTCGGCGCGGAAATGGCGGAAATCGCCGCGCAGTTCGCACCACGCCGCGATCATGCCGTAGCCGCCCAGGAAGGCCATCGCGAACGGCCAGACGCGCCGCCGCGAGGCGCTGCCGCCGGCGTCGGCATAATCCATGTGCAGCACGTGTTCCAGGCGGATGCCGCGACGCAGGACCGGCAGCCACGGCGCCGCCGGCTGCGCGGGCGTGGCCGCCGGCACCAGCAGCCCGCTGGTCTCCAGCGCCAGCCGCAACGGCGCCGGCAGCGTCGCCCCGATCCGGGCGATGGCGCGCTGCGCGGCCTGCGCCAGTTCCGGGTCGGCCTGGCTCGCCACCCAGCGCGCGCCCAGGGTCAGCGCTTCCAGTTCGTCCTCGCTGAAGTTCAGTTCCGGCAGCAGGAAGCCGGGGCGCAGCACGTAGCCCACGCCGGGATCGCCGAGGATGTCGGCGCCCTGACCGCGCAGGCTGGCGATGTCGCGGTACAGCGTGCGCAGGCTCACCCCCAGGTCGGCGGCGAGTTGCGCTCCGGCCACGGGCCGGCGGCGCCCGCGCAGGGCATCGAGCAGGCGCAGCAGGCGGGTGGCGCGTTGGGTCATCGCGACAGGATAGCGAGCGCAGCCGGCCCAGCGCACATGGGCCGGATACAGCGACATGTGCCCCGAGGTTCAAGCGGCCAGCCATTCCGTCGAATGCAACGATAGCCAATCGCTATCGATTGATTAGAAGAATTCGAATTCTATAGATGGACACTTGCGCCTATCGTGTCTCCAGTTTCACCGCAGCGTCGCCGTATGATCGCGACGCCACGCCACCACACCGTCCATCGAGACAGAGGCAGCCTCCCATGACCAGCGAATCGAAATGCCCGTTCCACCAGGCTGCCAGCGGCAGCGGCACCAGCAATCGCGACTGGTGGCCCAAGCAGTTGCGCGTGGACCTGCTCAACCAGCACTCCACCCGTTCCAACCCGCTGGACCCGCAGTTCGATTACGCCAAGGCGTTCAAGCAGCTCGATCTCGAAGCGCTCAAGCGCGACCTGCACGCGCTGATGACCGATTCGCAGGACTGGTGGCCGGCCGACTTCGGCCACTACGGCCCGCTGTTCGTGCGCATGGCCTGGCATAGCGCCGGCACCTACCGCACCGGCGACGGCCGTGGCGGCGGCGGCCGCGGCCAGCAGCGCTTCGCCCCGCTCAACAGCTGGCCGGACAACGTCAGCCTGGACAAGGCGCGGCGCCTGCTGTGGCCGATCAAGCAAAAGTACGGCCAGGCCATCTCCTGGGCCGACCTGATGATCCTCACCGGCAACGTCGCGCTGGAATCGATGGGCTTCAAGACCTTCGGCTTCGCCGGCGGCCGCGCCGATACCTGGGAGCCGGACCAGGACGTGTACTGGGGCCGCGAGACCAAGTGGCTGGGCGGCGACGAGCGCTACGCGCAGGGCTCGCCGGGCGTGGACGAGGCGCACGGCGTGCTGGTGAAGGACGACGACAGCGAAGTGCGCCACACCCGCGACCTGGAGAACCCGCTGGCCGCGGTGCAGATGGGCCTGATCTACGTCAACCCGGAAGGCCCGGACGGCAATCCCGACCCGCTGCTGGCGGCCAAGGACATCCGCGACACCTTCGGCCGCATGGCCATGAACGACGAAGAGACCGTGGCGCTGATCGCCGGCGGCCACACCTTCGGCAAGACCCACGGCGCCGGCCCGGCCGACCACGTCGGCGCCGAGCCGGAAGCGTCCGACCTGGAGAGCCAGGGCCTGGGGTGGTCCAACAGCTTCGGCAGCGGCAAGGGCGGCGACACCATCACCAGCGGCCTGGAAGTCACCTGGACCACCAAGCCGGCGCAGTGGACCAACGAATTCTTCGAGCACCTGTTCAAGTTCGACTGGGAACTGAGCAAGAGCCCGGCCGGCGCGCACCAGTGGGTGGCCAAGAACGCCGAGGCGGTGATTCCGGACGCGCACGATCCGTCGAAGAAGCACCTGCCGACCATGCTCACCACCGACCTGGCGCTGCGCTTCGACCCGGCCTACGAGAAGATCTCGCGCCGCTTCCTGGAGAACCCGCAGCAGTTCGCCGATGCCTTCGCCCGCGCCTGGTTCAAGCTGACCCACCGCGACATGGGCCCGCGCGCGCGCTACCTCGGCCCCGACGTGCCGGCCGAAGAGCTGCTGTGGCAGGACCCGATCCCGGCCGTGGACCACCCGCTGATCGACGCGCAGGACATCGCCGCACTGAAGAAGACCCTGCTCGACTCCGGGCTGAGCGTGGCGCAACTGGTGTCCACCGCCTGGGCCGCGGCGTCCACCTTCCGCGGGTCGGACATGCGCGGCGGCGCCAACGGCGCACGCATCCGCCTGGCCCCGCAGAAGGACTGGGAGGTCAACCAGCCGGCGCAGCTGGCGCAGGTGCTGGCCACGCTGGAGCGTATCCAGGCGCAGTTCAACGGCGCCCAGGGCGGTGGCAAGAAGATCTCGCTGGCCGACCTGATCGTGCTCGGTGGCGTCGCCGCGGTGGAGCAGGCGGCCAAGCTGGCCGGACAGACCGTCCAGGTGCCGTTCGTGCCCGGCCGCATGGACGCCTCGCAGGAACAGACCGACGTGGAGTCGTTCGCGGTGCTCGAACCCATCGCCGATGGTTTCCGCAACTACGCCAAGCGCCGTTACGCGCTGTCGGCCGAAGCGCTGCTCATCGACAAGGCGCAGTTGCTGACCCTGACCGCGCCGGAGCTGACCGTGCTGGTCGGCGGCCTGCGCGTGCTCGGCGCCAACAGCGGCCAGTCCGCGCATGGCGTGTTCACCGATCGCCCGGGCGTGCTCAGCAACGACTTCTTCGCCAACCTGCTGGACATGGGCACCGAGTGGAAGGCGACCTCGGAGATGAAGGACGTCTACGAAGGCCGCGACCGCAAGAGCGGCGCGTTGAAGTGGACCGGTACCCGCGCCGACCTGGTGTTCGGCTCCAACTCGGTGCTGCGCGCGGTGGCCGAGGTCTACGCCAGCGCCGACGCGCAGGCGAAGTTCGTGCGCGACTTCGTCGCCGCCTGGACCAAGGTGATGCAGTTGGATCGCTTCGACCTGGCCGGCTGACGGCCGCAGCGCGCGTCCCGACAACGCCCCGCTCGCCGGGGCGTTGTCGCGTCTGCGGCGGGCGATCGCCATGCTGCGAAGGCATGGCGGAACAGCGGCGTGCGCCGATGCGGCGGACGCGTCGGCGCCCGCCTCAGGCGGGCTTGAACCACAGCGTCGCCACGACGCCCTTGGTGGCGCCCGGGCGCACGTTGACCTGCCAGCCATACAGATCGCACAGCCGGCTGACGATCGACAGACCGATGCCGCCGCCCTGCGAATGGCCGGCATGGGTGCCGCGATAGCCGCGCTGGAACAGCCTGGCCGCGTCCTCCTCGCTCAGGCCGGGGCCGGAATCGATCACCTGCACCGCATCGCTCAGCACCCGCACCACCACCTGGCCTTCCTGGGTGTACTTGACCGCGTTGCCGATCAGATTGCCGAGCGCCACCGACAGCGCCGCTTCCGGCGCGTCGATGGTGAGGTTGCGCTCGCCTTCCAGCAGCAACTGCAGCGGCTTGCCGCCCAACTGCGCGCGATGCGACTCGATCAACTGCTCGGCGACCTTGGCGACGTTGCTGTGGCCCTGGCCGCGCTCGTTGCGCGACAGCAGCAGCAGCGACCCGATCAGGTCGCTGCACTGCTGCTCGGCGCGCTGGATGCGCTGCAGGCGCTGCAGCACCTTGTCGTCGAGATTGGGCCGGGTCAGCAGCAGTTCGGTGGCGCCACGGATCACCGCCAGCGGCGTGCGCAACTCGTGGCTGACGTCGGCATTGAACTCGCGGTCGCGCTGCACCACTTCGGTCAGGCGCGCCGAGTAGTCGTCCAGCGCCTCGGCCAGCTGGCCGACCTCGTCGTCGGGGAAGTGCGGCGCCAGCGGCTTGGGGTCGCTGCTGCCGCGATAGGCGCGCAAGCGCGCGGCGAGGTCCGACACCGGCCGCATCACCCGCGACGCCGACCACCAGCCGATCACCAGCGACAACGCGCTGAACACCAGCACCGACAGGATCAGGGTGCGCTTGAGCTGCACCTCGCCCTGCATGGTCTGGGTCATGTCGTAGGCGAGGAAGAACCAGACATTCGGGGTCTTGCGCACCGCCACCTTGTAGGAGAACGGCTTGCCGGTTTCATCGCGACCGGACACGTTGTGGATGCCGTCAGAGAAGTTGTACCACTCCGGCTGCTCACGTCGCAGCGCTTCAAAGCGGTCGCTCTTCACCACCCGCCCGACCATCTGCTGCACCGGCAGATCCGGATTCTTCGACGGATCGGAGAAGAACCGGTGCGAGTATTCGTCGATGTTGCGGTTCAGCACCACCTCAACCAGCTGGTTCTCCACGCGTGCCCGCGCCCAGTTGGTGGCGAACGCGAACAGCGCGGTCAGGCCGAAGCCCAACAGCACGAACGAGAGGATGATGCGGCTGCGGAGACGGCGGCGGTAGCGCCCGCGCCGCCGCACGACCCGCGGCAACGCCGGCGTTTCAGGCATCGGGCGCGGCGATGCGGTAGCCGATGCCGTGGCGGGTCTGGATCATCGGCACGTCGAACGGCTTGTCCACCACCGCGCGCAGGCCGTGGATGTGCACGCGCAGGGAATCGGAGTCGGGCAATTCCTCGCCCCACACGCGGGTCTCCAGCTCCTGCCGGGTCACCACCGCCGGGGCGGCTTCCATCAGCGCCTGCAGGATCTTCAGCGCGGTGGGATTGAGCTGCAGCAGCTTGCCCTGGCGGCGCACTTCCAGCGTGTCCAGGTTGTATTCCAGGTCGCCGGTCTCCAGCACCCGGGTGTGCACGCCCTTGCCGCGACGCGACAGCGCGTTGAGCCGCACTTCCACTTCCTGCAGCGCGAACGGCTTGATCAGATAGTCGTCGGCGCCGGAATCGAAGCCGGCGAGCTTGTTGTCCAGCGAATCGCGCGCGGTGAGCATCAGCACCGGGGTCTGCTTGCGCGCTTCGTTGCGCAGCTTGCGACACACCTCGATGCCGTCCATGCCCGGCAGGTTGAGATCGAGCACGATCGCATCGAACTCGTGCACCACCGCCAGGTGCAGGCCAGTGACGCCGTCGGCGGCGAAATCGACGGTGTGGCCGCGATCCTCGAGGTAGTCGCCCAGATTGGCAGCGATATCGCTGTTGTCTTCGATCACTAGAATTCGCACCAACATTTACCCCGTCAGTCGTACTTGCCAGTTGGATTGCGCCGCATCAGTTCCTGCGCATCCTCGTTGTCGCGGCGGCGTTCCGCCACGGTCTTGCATTGCGTGGTGGTGCGCAGCGAACCGGTGACGGCCTCGCGCCTGCATACCATCCGGCTGTCCGCCGCCGCCTTGGTCAGCAGCGTATTCACCGTTTCCTGATCGTTGAACAACGCGACCTTCTGCTCCTCTTTCAAGGTTCCCACGTCCTGTTGGGCGTCGAGTATCGCAGCCATTCGCGCCAATGCGGCTTCGACCTTGCTGCGATCGTCAGCATTGATTTCGGAATAGGTCTTGCCGTCGTTCAATTGCTGCCGGATTGTACTGAGTTGCTGCGCGAACGCTTTCTTCACGTTCATGGGCGCCTCACCTTTGGGCGCCGCCACCGCCGCGCTCGCCAGGAGCATGCCCAACACCCATGCCATCGACCGTTTCATCCCCTTCCCCTTGCAGACTGGACCCAGCCGGCAATGTAGCCCCGGCCCAAACGCCGCGGCAAGCAGCACGCCGGGCGCGGCCCGGTCAGCGCTCGCCAACAAAAAGACCCAGGCAGCGGGGCTGCCTGGGCCGAAAGTTTTCTATCCCGATTACCGTTCCTGCTGAGGAGGGCAGAGCTGCGGTCCGATGAAGCTTACGCAGGGCCGAATTAAACCGGTGTTAAGCCAGAACCCGTGGCCACAGATCCGGCTAAACCCCTGATTTCTTTCGCTTCAGGCAGGCTTCGAGGTGTTCGATGACCTTGCCGGCGATATCCAGCCCGCAGACCGTCTCGATCCCTTCCAGGCCCGGCGTGGAATTGACCTCCAGGACCAGCGGACCGCGTCGCGAGCGGATCAGGTCGACGCCGGCCACGCCCAGGCCCAGTGCCTTGGCCGAGCGTACCGCCACCTCCTGCTCGCCGCGGCTGGCCGTGGTGCGCTCGGCGGTGCCGCCCAGATGCAGGTTCGAGCGGAAGTCGCCCTCCGGCGCGGTGCGGCGCATCGCCGCCACCACCTGGTTGCCGACCACGAAGCAGCGCAGGTCGGCGCCCTCGGCCTCGCCGATGAATTCCTGTACCAGGAAATTGGCGTACAGCCCGCGCAGCGCCTCGACCACGCCGCGCGAGGCGCTGGCCTTCTCGGTCAGGATCACCCCGGTGCCCTGGGTGCCCTCGTTCAACTTCACCACGTGCGGCGGCGGGCCGAGCATGGACAGCAGGTCGCCGGTGTCGTCCGGGTTGTCGCCGAACACGGTCATCGGCATGTCGATGCCCTTGGCCGCCAGTAGCTGGTGCGCACGCAGCTTGTCGCGCGCGCGCAGGATCGCGTCGGACGGATTGGGCGTGCAGACGCCCATCATCTCCAGTTGCCGCAGCACCGCGGTGCCGTAGCGGGTCACCGAATTGCCGATGCGCGGGATCACCGCGTCGTAGCCGGTGATCGGCTTGCCCTTGTAATGCATGGTAAAGGCGCCGGCGGCGATGCGCATGTAGCAGCGCAGCGGGTCCAGCACGCGTACCGTGTGCCCGCGTTCGCGGCCGGCCTCGACCAGGCGCCGGGTCGAGTACAGCTTGGTGTTGCGGGACAGGATGGCGAGCTTCATCGAAGGCGGCGGCGGTGGCAGGCCCGGCATCATACGTCGCGCCACCGGCACTGCGATGCCGCGCGTCGCCGCCGCCGTCGCCTGCGCGGCAAGGCAGGGATCGGCGGTGATCGCCATCACCCACGTTCCGCGCGCTGTCCCACAGCCGACATCGGACCGCCCCGAAACGTTCACAAAAC
This sequence comes from Xanthomonas sp. D-109, assembly GCF_017746095.1. Lineage (NCBI taxonomy): Bacteria > Pseudomonadati > Pseudomonadota > Gammaproteobacteria > Lysobacterales > Lysobacteraceae > Xanthomonas > Xanthomonas sp. D-109. Next base: position 203,616 of record NZ_JAGHWV010000026.1, on the reverse strand, counting down.
CGTTGCATCGTGGCGGGCGGGCCGCGTACCGGCCCGGTGCCGGCTGCCCGCGCCCCGCGCGGCAGGACCGGAACGTCTCCCCCTCATGATTGGTGACTTTCGATGACCCCCACTTCCAGATCCTTGCGCCCGCACGCGCTGGTGCTCGCCGTCGTGTCCGCCCTGCCGGCCTTCGCCGCGCTGGCCGAGACCGCGCCGGCCGCCGCCAACGCAACCGCCGATGCGGCGGCCAGCGCGAGCGGCAACGATGCCACCATGCTCGACGCGATCACCGTCGTGTCCAGCGGCACCACCCGCCAGGTGCAGCGCATCACCCGTGAGGACATCGGAATCGCCGCCCCCGGCACCAGCGCGCTGAAGGTCCTGGACAAGCTGCCGGGCGTGCAGTTCCAGTCGGCCGACCCGTTCGGTGCCTACGAATGGTCCACCGCGATCAGCCTGCATGGGTTCGACCAGAGCCGCCTCGGCTTCACCCTGGACGGCGTGCCGCTGGGCAACATGAGCTACGGCGTCACCGACGGCCTGCAGGTGACCCGCGCGATCATTTCCGAGAACGTGGCCTCGGTGGAACTGGCGCAGGGCGCCGGCGGCCTGGGCACGCCGTCGAGCAGCAATCTCGGCGGCACCGTGCGCTACTACTCGGCCGATCCGGATGCCGACGCCGGCTTCCGCTTCAGCCAGACCCTCGGCTCCGACAGCACCCGCCGCACCTACCTGCGCGGCGACACCGGCGACATCCACGGCTTCTCGCTGTACACCTCGCTGGTGCATGGCGAAATGGACAAGTGGAAGGGCTACGGCAACAACGAGTACAACCAGGCCAACGCCAAGGCGCTGTACCAGTGGGGCGACGGCAACCGGGTCAGCCTGTACCTGGACAGCTCGCACCGCAAGGAATACGACATCATGGACCTGTCGCTGACCTCGCAGCGGGTCCTCGGCTGGGACTGGGACTACCTGATGCCGGACTGGAACAGCGCGGTGCAGATCGCCAACGCGCTCAACGGCAAGGGCAGCTACCCGGCCAGCCTCAACGGCCTGCCGGCCGACTACGACAAGGCCGATGCGTCCTACTACTCCGGCGCCGGCCTGCGCCGCGACAACCTGGCCGCGCTCAGCGGCACGTTCAACCTCGGCGGCAGCGCCACGCTGAACCTGACCGGCTACTACCACGACAACAACGGCGAAGGGCAGTGGACCACGCCGTACGTCGCGTCCTCGGCCAGCGTACCGCTGTCGATGCGCACCACCGACTACCGCCTCAACCGCCATGGCGTCACCGGCTCGCTGAACTTCACCGTGGCCGGCAACGAGATCGAGGTCGGCGGCTGGTACCAGAACGCCAAGACCGTGCAGGAGCGCAACTACTTCCTGCTCGATGGCCCGTTCACCGATCTTTACTACTTCAACAAGAACGGCACCCTGTTCGCGCGCGGCTTCGCCCAGCACTACGACACCGACACCACCATGGTCTACGCGCAGGACACGCTGCGCCTGATGGACGAGCGCCTGACCCTGAACTTCGGCGCCAAGAAGCTGATCGTCGACACCACCGCGCAGTCGCAGGTGCCGTCCGCGTCCAATGCCGCCGGCGAGATCAAGGCCGACTCGGACCTGCTGCCGCAGGTGGGCGTGAACTTCAAGATCGACGAGCACCAGGAGGTCTACGCCTCCTACAACAAGAACATGGCCGGCTTCGGCTTCACCCCGTTCCAGGAATCGCAGGCCGCCTTCAACGCGATCAAGGGCTCGCTGGAGCCGGAGACCGCGCAGACCTACGAGCTGGGCTACCGCGTGCGCGGCGCCGGCGTGGAAGCGTCGCTGGCGCTGTACCACACCACCTTCGACGACCGCCTGCTGGTGACCTCGCCGTGCAGCGCGATCCAGACCTGCTCGGCCACGCTCAACAACGTCGGTTCGGTGCGTAGCCAGGGTGCCGACCTGGCGGTGATCTGGCGCCCGATCGAACAGCTGCGCTGGCTGAACTCGCTGTCCTACGACGACTCGACCTACCAGGACGACTACCTCAACGGCGGCGTGGTGGCCACCTCGGGCAAGCGCGTGGTCGGCATCCCGGAGTGGATGTTCTCCAGCAGCCTGGCCTACGAGAACGCCGGCTGGCACGCCTCGCTGGACGGCAAGTACACCGGCCGCCGCTACATCAGCTACCTCAACGATTCGTCGGTGCCCAGCTACTGGCGTTTCGACCTGAGCGCCGGCTACGACTTCGGCCAGGTCGGCATGTTCCAGAACCTGGGCCTGAGCGCGAACGTCACCAACCTGTTCGACAAGCGCTACTTCGCCACCGTCGGCACCAACGGCTATGTCGTCTCCGACCCCAACGGCTACAACCAGACGCTGATGGCCGGCGCGCCGCGCCAGTTCTTCGTCACCTTCAGCGGCAAGTTCTGAGCCGACGCGACACTGCCAGGGAAGGCATCACGCGCCGCCGCTGCTCTTGCAGCGGCGGCGTTTGTTTTTGGGAGCGCAGCGAACATGCAGGGCGCGAGGATGACCATGCAGCACTGGCCATCGTTCCAGAATCGCATGCACTCGAACGGATCGCAGCCGAATCTGCTGCCACCGCCGGTGCATCGCCGGGCGTCATGCGCACCTGCTGGCGGCGACATCGAAGGCCGCCCCCATCCTTGTGGGAGGGACTTCAGTCCCGACTGCAGAAAGGTCAAAGCGCCGATGGCCTCGCTTGGCGAACCCGGATCACAGCGGCCCCCGCAGCGGCCACGTTACCTATAGGTCCTGCTCCAGCAATATCCATGCTCAGCTAGTAACTGGCCACGTATCGGAATGCCAGTGCAGCCGCTACACGTCGACCGCGCGGCCGATCGCCGGGTCGCTCATGCTCGGACGGCCGGTTTCGATGTGCCCGGCCAGGCGCCGCCGCCATTGCGGAAACGCCTCGCTGTCGATGGTCAGGTCGTACCAGTGGTGCTGCGCCTGCAACGGCAGACGCAGCACGGTGCGATCGCCGGCGGCCAGCGTGAGCGTCTGCTCGGCGCCATCGCCGCGGTACCCGTCGCGCACGCGCAGCGTGCACGGCTGCGTGCCGGCATTGCCGAGCGTCAGCAGCAGGCACTGCGCGGCGGCATCGTAGTCGGCCTCCGCCTGCAGCCCGGCATCGCCGATCCCGTCGCCATGGAACTCGCGCAGGAACCCGTTGGGCCCGTGCACGCGCAACGCGTAGCCGGCATCGGCGGCATCGCCGCGCCACGCGCGCGCATCCTGCAGCTCGCTGCCGGCGGCGAGCGTGTAGAACCAGGGCCCGGCCATGCCATCGTCGGCATAGGCATTGAGCGCCACGCCAGCGTCGCCGCGGTTGCGCATGCGCAGCACCCGCGCATCCGCCTGCACCTGCAGCCGCACGTCGAAATCGTAGGGCAGCGCGCGCGCCGGGCGCTGGCCGGGTTCCTGCACCGGCAGCGCCTGCTGCGCGGGACGCTGCGGCGGCGGCAACGTCGCGGTGGCGTCGATGCGCGCGATGTAGTCGCGGGTGTCGGGCAACGCCACCGGCGCCGGATCGTGGCCGACGAAATCCAGCGTGGAGGTCAGATCGCCGGCGACGGCGCGGCGCCACGGATTGATGTTCGGCTCCATCACGCCGAAACGGCGTTCGAGGAAGCGCAGCACCGAGGTGTGGTCGAACACCTGCGAGCTCACCCAGCCGCCGCGGCTCCACGGCGACACCACCAGCATCGGCACCCGCGGCCCCAGGCCGACCGGCACGCCGTGATAGTCCTCGCCATGCAGGTCCACGTTGCTGGCGCCCAGTTCCGGCCGGATCGCCGGCAACGCCGGCGGCACGTGGTCGAAGAAGCCGTCGTTCTCGTCGTAGTTGATCAGGAACACCGTCTTCGACCAGACCTCCGGCGAGGCCGCCAGCACTTCCAGCAGGCGCGCGCTCAAGGATTCGCCGTAGGCCGGCGTGGCTTCGGGATGCTCGCTGAGCAGGTACGGCGCGACGATCCACGACACCTGCGGCAGCGTGCCGGCGCGCACGTCGCGCGCGAACGCCGCGACCAGGTGCTCGCCGCGCGAGGCCTTGGCGTTGTCGGCAGTGGAACCGGGCACGATCGCGCGGCCGCGGCGGTACAGCGGCGAGGCGCGGTCCAGCTTGCGAAAGCTGGCGAAGTACGGATGGCTGTTGTCGCCGTAGTTGTCGAACTCCTGGTAGACCTGCCAACTGATGCCCGCGGCCTGCAGGCGCTCGGAGTAGGTGCTCCAGGTGTAGCCGGGAAAGCGCGGATTGTCGCGCGCCATGTCCGCGGTCCAGTTGCCGTCGTCGCGGTTGTTCACCGCCTGCTCGCCATCGTTGCCGACGCTCAGGCCGCTGGTGCCGGTGAACATGTACATGCGGTTGGGATTGGTCGGGCCGAACAGCGAGGCGTGGTAGCCGTCGCAAATGGTGAAGGCGTCGGCCAGCGCGTAGTAGAACGGCAGGTCCTCGCGCTGGAAGTGGCCCATGCTCATCGCACTCTTCTGCGCGATCCAGGCGTCGTGATGCTTCCAGGTCTCGTGCGAGCCCTTCCAGTCGTGGTTGAGATCCTTCATCCACTGCGCGCTGCTGGTCTGGCTGTTGAGCCGGAACGGCAATACGTAGCGATCGCTGCCCTTGCGTTCGGGCTGGTGCCAGACCGGCTTGCCGCTTGGCAGCCGCAACGGCCGCGGATCGCCATAGCCGCGCACCCCGCGCAGGCAGCCGAAGTAATGGTCGAAGGAGCGGTTCTCCTGCATCAGGATCACCACGTGCTGCACGTCCTGCAGCGTGCCGGTGACCCGCGCCGGCGGCACCGCCAGCGCACTGCGGATGACGCCCGGCAGCAGCGGCATGGCCGCACCGGCGCCGAGGGCCACGGACGTGCGGGTGAGAAAACGACGACGGCTGTGATCGACCACGGGAAGCAGCACCGACAACGAGCGAACGCTCAGGCGTCGGCCAGCCTAGCGTTGGTCGATGAAGCGGGTTTGACAGTTAGCCAACGGCGGCCGAGCGCGGCGGAGCTCGCGCTGGCTCGAGACCGCTCAGCATCGGTTCGACCAGACAATGCGAGAAAGGCGCCATGACCACCTTGATCCTCGCCCGCCATGGGCATGTCGACTGGATTGCACCCGAGCGGTTCCGCGGACGTGCGGAGCTGCCGCTCTCGGCGCTGGGCGAACTGCAGGCCGCGGCGCTGGCGACGCGGGTCGCGCAAAGCTGGACGCCGGACGCGATCTACACCAGCCCGCTGTCGCGGTGCGTGCGGACCGGTGCGGCGATCGCGCAGGCGACCGGCGCGCCGGCCACGATCCTGGACGACCTGTGCGACATCGATTACGGCCAGTGGCAGGGACTGACGCACGACGAGGTGGGTGCGGGTTGGCCAGAGATGGCGCGGACCTGGTTCGCCATGCCGGACCTCGCGGTGATCCCGGGAGGCGAGACGCTGGCGGATGTCCTGGTTCGCGCCATGCGCGTGCTACAGAACATCCTGCACCATCACAACGGCCAGACCGTGGTCCTCGTCGGCCACGACAGCATCAATCGGGTACTCCTGCTGCAATGCCTCGGACTCCTGCTGGCGCGCTACTGGCGCATCAAGCAGGAGCCGTGTTGCGTGAATGAAATCGCGATCGAGGATGGTCGCTTCACCCTGCATCGCCTCAACGAAACCCATCACACGCTGGGGCTTCGCGTCTAGTTCTGGTAAGAGGATAAAAAACTGCTCTTCCGAAACGCCGATATTGCCGGATAACTGCTGGGCGGAAATGGCGAAACTGCAGGCAGCTAGTACTGTAGGTGGCAAAAAATCCATCGCGCAAATGCTTGACGGCAAAAATCCACTTTCGACAACAGAACAACCAACACATCCCGCGCTCAGCATTTATAAATTAAATGCGAACACATACTTATAGCAGCAAGGTACCCGCAGCCAACAAAATACCAAAAATAAATATGTAAAAACTAAAATCCGGATGAGCGTACTCACCCGGATTTAGCGAAACTCACTCAATTGGCCTGGGAGACGGCCGCTGATATTTGGCAAAAGTCCTGTATAGAGACGCAGCACGTTCGTCCGCGGCTACGCTCTCCACACCGCTCAACCCACGCAAAGCAATATCTGCAGATGCTTTCCCGTCCCCGAGAAGATAAGCAAGCCGCAAGTAAGCTGCGCTATCAATAAGATTCTTTTCCTTTATATCACTAGCATAAACTTCAGATATCCCATAATAAGCATACAAGCTACCAGAAGATGCTGCGCCACGAAGGATTCCAAGGCCTTCTTGAAATCGCCCGCCCTCGATTGCCGTCTTCTTGCCATAGACAACAATAGCAGCTTTATTACCAGATTGAGCTTCGACCTTCAGCTGCTCCAAGCTCATTTTCTCCAGCCGTGCCAGTTCGGCCTCCGAAGGATAGCCATTTACTAAGAGCCACTGAGCTTCTGCTTCTGTATTAGCAACAAGTGGCCCACTAGCCTTACATAAATCCGCCCCACTTTGACAGAGATACTGCTTGGCATCTTTCTGCATGGATTCAGTGCCGTTGGCACCAACTGGAATTGCAGCCAACTTTCCATCACCCGCTGTACCGACTGCCGCCGCTGGTTGCTGCTTGGAGGAGGTGTTCTTTGCTGCCGGATCGTCTGCCTTCCCGCATGCAGCCACGCAAATGGCGAGACTGGCTACAAAAAAGATCTTCTTTGTTTTCATCTTGCGGCCTTTAAGGAGTGCATTGATTTTGCTGAAAATTGGTCCACCAAGTAGAGCAAGCCGCATCGGCAGAAGTAACTTTCCACTTTACCCCAAGCGAATTATCCATACTAGCGGAGCTAACGACCGGATCAGGCACATAGCTCTCCAAGGGCACCCCATACCGCTTAGACCAATCCAGGAAGAACTGGATAAAGCTCATTTCATCGTCAGCTTCAACATCCAGAGCCTTCATAATTTGGAAACAATAGTATTCAGGAACCGTCAACTGACCAGCAATTCGATACTTGCTGGAGCCCATGCTTTCCAACTCACATACCGATTTCAAATCATTCCGAAAAACCGTGGTCGCGTCCTTGAAGGACATGCCAGGATTCGCGTAATTTTGGGTCTGTTTATTTAAGGCAAAATCCATTGCCCATGCTGCAGTTGGATCAACCTGAGACACGGCCCCATTGGGACCATAAGCTCTGTTTTGAGAGTAAGCAATCGCCATCAATACGGTAGATTTGCCATTAACCCCAGCGCCCGGAAGTTTGTCTTGTGCATAGGCCGCGCCAGACGGCACAGGTATAGGGTTAGGGCACATTGCCGGTTTCGTGGCTTTGAGATTTTGGCAGACGACCTCATGTTCATAATCGCCATCCCCCTCACCTTCGCCACCATCCCCACCAGGCGGAAGCGGCGGAGGAGGATTATCGATTGGAGGTGGTGTTACAGGCGGAAGGGCTTGTATAGGTGGCAAGTCCGTCGTTCCACCAGTATCTGTTGCGGACGCCAAGGGTGACAATACACTCGACGCCCCTGCGATTACCAAACTGATGTAGATCGTCCGTTTGATAGCAGACCTCAAAGAAACTTCGCGGGCTCCGCTTAGTTTCGCCTTACTTTTCCTCATAAAATATCCTTATAGTTCATGCAAACAATTTCCATAATTAAAAGCTCAAGCTCAAGCGAGTAAAACATCCCCTGCTCTTCTTGCAAAACACCTGAAATACGACTCAATAACTTTCCTGCAAGCGACGGACTGCATGCCCACCTCCCTAACACGAGCGTCTCCTTAGAAACGTAACCGTAGGCAAGGAGAGATTGTAGAGCACGACGATCCAAGCCCTCAGACACCAAATAATCACAACACCTAAGAATATTTAAGGAGTGAGAAAGCCAAGCAAGTGTCTTCTTTTGCCTAGACGCCGCCTGCGAAACAGATGATCGCATCCATGTAGAACCGGCGCGCTCTTTGGCAAAACAAAGCAAATGCGCGACATAAAGCGGGTACAGGCTCCTATAATGCATCGCAAGATTTATTAGAAGCGCGCGTGCCGCCCGCCCATTTCCATCGCTAAGCGCGTGAATGCACAGCATTTGATAAGCTATCGCTTCAAAGTACGCGCAATTAATCTCACCCTGATCCCGATTTTTTAGGAAGGCTTCCAGATTAGCGATCAAGGCTGGCAATTTCTCAACTGCTGGCAGCACAAGCCATGCGGTCGAGGGGCTTGAGCCGCCAATCCAGGCGTTATCCGAGCGACAACGCACCTGCGTATTGCCAGCTTTTTTTGCAAAAGAAAGAGACCAATCTAAAAGCCCTCGCGCCAAAGGAAGTCCAGCGTTAAGGGTAGAAAGAATTGCGCCTCTTTGATCTGGAGTCGCCCTAAGATCCACGACGTTAATTGGCTTCCTGCCTCTGCACACCAGACTAAGCCGTGCAGTGATAGCTGCCAGGAACAAGGCACCTTGCTGATCTATTGAAAAGCGACCGTAGTCCTGTTCGCCCTCAAGGGTTTTGAGCGGCCGCTCTAAGAGTGCAGGCGTAAATACAGAGAAATTAGCACCCGGCCAAATATTGGCATCGGGAGCATCTTTGCGACCAGGTTTCGGCACAAATACCAGATCGAGCAACGCCAAATCTCGACTTCCATCCATAGAAGATCACGCTCCGAAAATCCTAGCAACGCCACTGATCGCCTCAGCCATCCGCAAATAGAAAGGTAGCGGGGCAAGAAGAAGACTGGAGCGGGCGATGGGAACAGAACCCAGCCCACCCTAACCCATTGATCCGCCTAGTTCTCAGGCAGAACAGGGACCCAAAAACGATACCTCAAACGATACCTGAAGCTACCAGAGCCTACATGACTCAAGCAAGCGAAATCCCTACCCGGACAACCTAAGAAGGGAGCAGTCAGGACGTATAGCTCTCGGAAGCACTTAGGATCTTGGCTTTGCGGGATCGGAGACACTCAGAAATCGGCTGATGCTCGGCCCGGAGCCTCGCAGCGGTGCTAAAAAGCCGCTCTACCCTCGGCCTGGATCTGTCAGATGCTACCTACCAAGCTCTTTGTCATCGGCAACGGCTTTGACTTACATCACAGTATCCCATCCCGCTTTAGCGACTTCCGAAGCTTCGTGAGGGCACAGGACCCCTGGATCTTTGATGCAGTCGAGGAATACCTTCCCGTGGAAGAGGGTTGGGCAAACCTAGAAGCCGCACTAGCTGAGGTCGACCCTGACCAAATCATCGAGGACCTTGGGCACCTCGCGCCCAGCTACTCCTCCGACGATTGGAGTGACTCGGGGCATCACGACTTTCAATACGAAGTCGACAAGTTGGTCGAACGGCTATCAACCAACCTCCGATCATTGTTCGGAAAATGGATCAGACAGTTGCAAATTCCGCAACTATGCCAGGCCGCGCAGCCGGTTGAGGTGCTAGACCCGGCCGGCGCTTTTTTGTCCTTCAATTACACGACGACCTTGACGCGCACTTATGGCATTCCTCGACAGCAGATCCTTTATATACATGGTTGCGCGGAGATGGCCGAGGAGGAACTCATCCTAGGCCATGCCTGGCGAAGCGAAGAGCGTCGCTCGCTCAATGACAGGCCTGATGTGGCCTACCTAGACACGCGATTGATCGAAGTGCATGAAATCTTAGATGCGTATTTCTCCAAGACCTTTAAGCCGTCATATAAGCTCGTCCAACAGCATGCCGGTTTTTTTGAGTGGCTTTCTAGCGTCCAGGAAGTCTATTTGCTGGGTCATTCCTTATCCAAAGTCGATGCCCCCTACTTTGAAGCGATGCTTCAAGTGCCGGCGGTTCGACAAGCGCGCTTCAACTTGGCAATCTCTGAATTCGATGACGCAGATGTCATGTCGGGGCGACTGGCTGCGCTGGGCATGCCCGCTCAGCAGATCCGGCTTTACGCATGGTCGCAGCTTTGTAGCGGTCAGTCGCCCCTCTGGCCCTAAGTCCTGTCGCTGCATCACCGCATCGGGATAACAGGGGACCAGCTAGCATCTCTCGCGCTCACCGACCGAGAAGCGGGCTTGACGCGCTATCATCGAGTCGGGCCAGGGTCGGACCAGGGAATGCCAAAGAAGAAAAGCAGCGCCGCAGGACCTTACCTTGGGTTTGGGCTGCAAACCGTACGGTATTGCGCCAGGCTATTGTCAGAGCCAGAAGACAGCGTCGTCTACCTTGAAGAGGACGACGATGTTTCCGTTCGAAACGCTAATGGAAGTCGGACCCTAGAACAATGCAAGAGTGGCCTCACGCAAAACCCAGTCTCTGACTGGGCGAAGGATCTTTGGAAGACCATCCACAACTGGCTGACTGAGGAAGCACCTTCATCAGATTCACTGGCATCGCTTTGCCTCTATGTCACGCCAGCTTATTCAGGCGAGCTGGCACAGATGCTTCACGAAGCATCAAGCGACGCCGACGCGGCGGCCTTTTTGAAGGCATTGGAGACGCGACTGACTAGCTGCAAAAAGAAGCCAGCGTGTGCTAATTATATTCAAACGCTCCTCAAAGCAAACGCCGATGACAAAGTAGCACTGATCAAGAAGTTCTGCCTGATCTCACAAGCAGATCCTCTGGATGAAATCCGTGGGCATTTCAAGAAAGCCCTTGACCCGATGGTTGTTGAGCGAGTGCTGTCGTTTGCGCTCGGCGAGGCCAAGAGGCAGTCGGATAAGCTCCTGCGCGCAAAGCAGCCAGCAGCAATTTCGGCCGGATATTTCCAGCAAATCGTTCGAGACTTCATCCGGCATACCAAACTTCCCACGCTCGAACTTTTCGCCCCCGAGAAACCTGACGAAGAGGCCGTGCAAAGCACATTTGCCAGTCGGCCGACTTTTATCCGCCAGCTAGAACTTGTTGACGCTTCTGACGACACCAAGATCAACGCAGTCAGCGACTATTTGCATGCTAGCTCATCGAAAACCAAGTGGGGAAGCGACGGAACATTACTACCTGAGTCGCTCGACAGCTGGAACGATACGCTTTGTCGCAGGCATAAAGCGATCTTCGAGAAATCCAAGATCACAAGCTCTCATCTGACGGACATCGCGTTAGGCCATTTGGTCTACTGGGAATGCCTGGAAATCCATGTCGAGTTGGATTCGCGCGCAGTCCCTAACTACTTCCTCAGTGGCTGCTTCAACGATCTTGCTGATCGACAGATTTTGGGGTGGCATCCCAACTACAAAACGCATCTAAAATAGCCATGCCGATCATCGACAACCCACCAGGGAACAAGGCCACACGATCCTGGCCATCCGAGCTTGACCTCATTTACAACCCAAGCCTGGGCGCCTATCTCATCTGGCAAGCCGCACTCGGCCATTTCAAAGAGGAGGGACGGAACATGCCCTTCCATCTGGCATTCTTAGTGCTCCCACTAGTGCTGCATGAACAAAGCCGAAAGCTTGGTGCTGCCACCTACCCCTCGTCTAGCCTTACGCTTTATGCAAGCAAGCTTGGTGCACACCAAGAAGATCTCTTTGCTGTGCATACGCGCATGCTTTCACTCAAGGAGCTGAGCTTGTCTTCAATAGCATTGGCAAGCGCTGCGACGCTCATCGCGGTTAAAGCTCACACCGCCGAGATCCTCGCTGCGAACTTGAAGCCCAAATCCAGACTCACCGATGACATGCGGAGGATGGGCGAACTTTCTAGCAAATTTGGAGTGTGGTTTTCTCGACTTCCTATCGAACAAGTGGCTGCCACCTTGCGAGTTTCATTCTGATGCACCTGCAACTTCTCAAACTTATTCTTTGGCCCAAAAACGACGATGTGCAGCCTCGGATCCTGTCGTTCACGCCAGGCATGGTCAATGTCATTACTGGCCACTCCAAGACGGGAAAGTCGGCCGTCATTCCTATCATTGACTACTGCCTTGGCTCGAAGTCTTGCACCATCCCCGTAGGTGTTATCCGAGACAAGTGCGCTTGGTTTGGCATCGTGATCGAGACTTTCGAGGGCCAAAAGCTTCTGGCACGCCGCGAGCCGGAAACGCAGCAATCAACCGGCGACATGTTCGTTGCCGAAGGTCTTGAATTAGCCGTTCCGGACAAGATCTCGCAGAAGAACAGCAATGATGAGGCTGTGCGCGCCCTTTTGGACAGACTCGCCGGTTTGACCCAGCTCGAATTTGATGTCGACACAGATCATGGCTTTAAACTGCGCCCGTCGTTCCGGGACATGACGGCCTTTGTCTTCCAACCTCAGAACATCGTTGCCAACCCTGGCGTGCTGTTCTACAAGGCCGATACCACCGAGCACCGCGAGAAGCTCAAAACGGTCATGCCCTATGCTCTTAAAGCGATTACGCCCAGGGTCATGGCCCTGCGCCAACAGAGCGCGATGCTGACACGAAAGCTTCGAAGCTTAGAGAAAGAAGCACAAGCTCTCAGAGAAGTTTCCTCGCGGCGCATCTCCGAGGGCAGAACATGGATCACGCAAGCTCAGGAACTGGGCCTTGAAGTTGGTCAGGTCCAGCACGACAGCTGGGAGTCTATTCGCAAAGAACTGGCCAACATTGCAGAGCATGAGGTGCGATCGGACACCCCCGCCATCAAGCGCATTGAGGGAACGCTAGAAGCATTAGAAGCACTCCGACGCAGCGAACGCGAACTTGCGAGCAAAGCCTCAACCAACCGGCAGCGCTTGATGGAACTCAGGCGCTTGCAGGAGGGCGCGAGTGAGTATGAGGACGGCATCCGACTCCAACGCGATCGCTTGTCCTTGTCTCATTGGATGCGCACTGCGCTTGAAGAGCGGCATGACGCTCCTCTCCTCTTCGCGAGCGAAACCGCGCATTCACTCGATCAGCTTTGCAATGCGTTAGCGGCCATCGAGACGCAGTTGCAAGGCAAGCCACTGGCGGCAGCGAACTTAGACGCAGAACTACTGCGTCAAAGGACCGAAGCCGAGCAAGCCATGAGTGAGCTTTCGGCGGTGCGACAAGAAATTCGCATCTACGAAGCCAATTCGGAGCGTGCTAGGCACGAGATAGAGCGATCCAAAACGGTCGAACGCTTTTTGGGCGCACTGCAACAGGCTCTTCGCCACTACGAACAGGCGGATGAATCTGACCTGCTTAACCAAGCAATCAAAGAGCTTCGGGAGGACCTTGCAGCGATTGGCGCACAGATCCAAGAGCGCGCCATTCAGGCTCGAACGGAAAGCGCTCTTGATGAGATCCAGAACATCGCAAGTTCCATTGTCCCCCAGTTGCATGTGGAGTGGGCTGATAGCCCAATCCGACTCGATCCCAAAGAGCTGACGGTGCGTGTTTATCGAAAAGGTCGTCACGACTATCTCTGGGAGATCGGAAGCGGCGCTAACTGGGTGGCTTATCATGTCGCCATCACCCTGGCTTTGCAGCACTTCTTCATCAAGAACAGGCCAAGCCCCGTGCCCTCCCTGTTGGTTTACGATCAGCCCAGCCAGGTTTATTTCCCAAAGCTCACGGCTGAGCAAATCTCAGGCCGGCAGGCAGTCAAGCTCACTGACCAAGAAGATATCCAAGCAGTCAGGCGAATCTTTCAAGCGATGGCCACTCAGGCCCTTGCCAACAAAGGATCATTGCAGATCATCGTCCTCGACCACGCCGATGAAGAAGTCTGGGGCGATCTTGTGGGTATCACCAAAGTCGCAGATTGGCGGCAGGAAGGACTGGTGCCCTCACATTGGTGAGAGGTGGCAGGATCGCCTAATCGGTAGGCAGCAGCACAACAGCTTTGCCCTGAGGAATCAATTCAGCTTTAGCACTTACGATCTAGTAGCGGAAGTAAATGCTTCCAAAAAACGAGTTATAGAACCAAATAAGGAAGCCACGCTGAGAAGCGCACGTCGTTTGCAATTATTTTTTACCGAAACACTTGACAAAGCTCTTTTACACCCTAGCTTGAATGCATCGGCAACAAAACATCGATTGCCTTTGTGAGCAGAGATGCTCACTTGCCCCATACGTGGGGCTTGAAATGAGATACTCACTTGCCCCATACGTGGGGATTGAAATGAAGTAGCTTCTACGACGTTTAGTCGGTTTAGAAAGTAAAAAGCCACTCATCAAACTGAGTTGCATCGTTCAACGCCGTTTAGGCGGATCAAAAAAATGCTCCGGGAAACCGGAGCATTTTTCTTACGTTCCTTATTTTACGCTTGCTGCATCAGGCATAGAATCCACGCGCCATCTCGCGCTGGGCGCAGGTGAACTTGAAAAGACCCGTAAACTGGAAACATTCAAACACCTTGATCACGCTGTTCCCGAACAGATCAGCGCCAAGGTCACCGGGCTTGGCCAACAGCGCGAGGGCTCAGGCAAAGCAAATGTCAGATGCGAATGAGCAATCAGGACTACCCCTTTTTGGAAGAAGTAGTCTTGATGCTTTACACAACTAATTTTTGGGCGCTTCCGCCCTACATCGATGGTTTCGGAGGACGAAACTTCAACTCCCAATGCGCTACTCCAGCCTCGCCATCAGGCAAAGGCACATCCCCAACTGTTGTCTCAGGCGTCATCCCTTCGACCGGCTGGATCTTGAAGTTCTTTTCCAAAGCCTCAGCCGCTTCGACCATCACTTTCCTAGCCTGCTTGATCCGCCACTCCTGGATCGCCTGGATCCGAGGGGATACATGCAGCTTGGCTCGCGCCACACGTTGCCGGGCTCTTGCCACCACTTTCGTGTCTGGATCGCCCTCTTGCTCGGCAAGCTTGGCCTGTGCATCGAGCACTGCCATGCGCGCCTTGTAGGGCCGCACCAAGGTGTGCGCATACCTGCTGATTGAGCAGGCTAACATCTCGGTGTCTTCGAAGAGGAACGGTTTAGTGGGGTAGCTATCGACTCGTCGGCAAACAAGCGTGGCGTAAGCACGCTCGAACTCCGGCTCAATCTGGATGCCCGGGATCTGGCGGAGCACTTCCAAAGACTGCTGCGCTACCTCTCGCTGAGCTTCCAGCCAATCCTCAATCAGCTGAGCTTCCGCATTGAGCACCTCTGAGTCTGGTCGGCCCGAGGAGCGAGCAAGCCTCGTCACGCGACCAAGATGTCGAGCTTGTCCACTGTAAGGGGTGTAGAGCCCTGGGCGGGGGGCGGGTTGGCGGGCCAAGCGTTCTTTGATCTGTTGCAAGCGCCCCGCCGCCCGCGCTCTAGGCTGCGCGAGGTGCCTTTTGCCCCCTGACGAACTCTGTGCCTTAGATCGGTCCCGAAGCGCTGACGCGTGACTGTGTGACGACGGCACTGGCTGCACAAGCGCACCACTGGCTTTCATGTGCGCAGCAACGATGTTCGAAAGCGCAATGGCTGCGTCTGCCCCGTGCCGGCCCTGCACTTCTGCGGTGAAGTTGGTTTTCCTCATCAGCGCGACCTTCGCTTTGCCCATGTGCTTGCCGGGTCGGCGCGTTAGTTCCCGGGCGCGCTCGAAGTCTCCGTTCAAGGCTGCTTCCCGAGCTTGGGCTTGAAGGGTCCTTGGATCGACGGTCTTCTGGATGCCCGCTCTTCGAAGGTGTCGGTTGATCTCGGCCGCAATCTCTTTGCGAAGCGCTCGCACCGCGCGCGTGCCCTCTCCTTGCCTGGCGTCGAACTCCGTTCCTGCGCGCTCACCGAAGCCACCCGGTCCAACTTGGCGCGAAGACATCAGAAGGTGGACATGGTGGTTGCGCCGGTCGCCATCGCGACTCGGCAAATGGACCGCAACGAGAACGGCAACCTGGTGACGATCAACCAGCAGTTGCCCAAGGCTCAATGCCAGATCCTTACGCTGCTCATCGGTGAGGCTTTGCGGGAGCGCGACCTCCACCTCGCGAGCCACAAGCGCGTTCTTTCTGGTCTCAGCCGCCTCGTTTGCGTTCCAGAACTTCTCGGCATTGAAGCACCAACTGGGCGAGCCATTGGGTGCAAGCATTTGCGCGAAAGCGACACCATAGCGGCGCGAGTATTCGTGGCGCAGACCTGTGGCCTCGTCGACCAGATCAAAGCCCGCTCGGTAAGCTGCTGCCGCGACGGATGAGTCGCCTTTGCCGCGACCAAAAGATTTCATGTGTGAGTGATAAATAGCCATCTAGGCCCCTATTCATGTTTGTGGAGAAAACATAAAACAAGAGCATCTTCGAGTTGTCTAGGCGCCGATGGCAGTGGCGTTTGTGTGCCTAAAATCTCAGGGTTTTTTGATCTGTTGAGCGGCGTAAGCCGATCAACGAGGTGGCCAACGGCCACCGCACCGACGACCTGTCGGCGGCGCACGGTTTTCGAGAATCGAAAACCATCAGTGCGCTCTTGCTTTCAGATTTGGGGTTTAGCCGTATGCGAGGCGAACGCTCGCAACCAAAGCACTCGCGTCGACACCCAAAGAGACCAGCAACGGCCCCTTTATGAACATGAACGATAGATAAACAACTGCAATTTATTTTTTCTTGCCACGCTTGCCGGCGCCTGCCGATGTCGGCTTTTTGATTCCAGCTTTGCGCTGCAATCGGGCGACCTCTTTGCGCTGCTCATCTATGGAAAGCTTGGTCAGCGCAGTGACGGCCTCGGCAATCTCGCGGGTCTCTGCGTATAGAGCAGCCAGTGGCATGTCCAGTTCGCTGGCAAGGCGCTTAGCGGTGCGTAAGTCGCACTCGTTGACGGCGTTCTCGTAGCGACTGATCCGTGTGCGGGCCACCTCAGCGGATATCCCGACCGCCCCGCCGAGGGCTTCTTGGGCCAGCCCAACAGCAAGGCGCGCCTCCCGCAAACGTTTGGCAAAGATCAAGCGAGCGTCGTCGTTCGGATCCAAAAGGTGACCACAAGCATGCAATGTGACGAACGAGCATGGCGCCTCCTACTTGTCGTGTCTGTTACTTTTTCAGTAACATGCCAGCGCGTCAAGTTCAAGCTCGCCATTGCCGAGTCATCGCCCTCTCACTCTTAGGAACTTTGTATGCGCAACGCACGCCTTACCGTTGTCGGGATGTTGATCGTCTTCTTGGCTGGTTGCTCAGGCGGTGGGCCTTCCAAGGACCAACGACAGCGAGCCTTCTTGCAATACATGAAAGAGGAAGGCAGCGATAACGCGAAGATCCGCGACTTCGAAAGCAGTAGGTGTGAGAAGTCGGAAAGCGCACCGAGCTACTCGTGCGACGTGAGCGCCAAAGTTCAAGCAACTGGGCACGACTTCGGGAACGAGTTGGACGGGATCTACACCTTTGCCGAAATCGGAGGCATCTGGAAGGTCACCGGTCGTATCCAGTGACGCAAACGTTTGCCCTTAGTCCCAACAAGGAACGCTCATGACGATTTGGAACCTGCTGTTTTTCTTCGCGCTCGGCGCTGGCACCTTGATCGCACTCGCCATGAGCAAGACGCTGAAAACGCGACGCGCAAGCGCTGACTTTCAAGAGAATTTTCAGCGCTACTACGGCTACAAGAACACCGACATTGCGCTTTCTACCGCTCGCTCAGCAGTGAAGGTGCGGTCCGGCCGGGACATCAAAACTTATCAGTTCAGCGATGTGCGAGCTTGGGAAAAACACTGGCACAACTCTCGTCATGAAGGCACGCTCACGCTCAATGTTCGCGACATTGACCATCCGGTGTGGACGATCAAGTTTGGCAACGAGACGGAGATGAACCGCTGGTACGAACTTGTTAGTCAAGCGATCAACGAGAAGTTGAAGCTCTGACCAAGCAATCACCAGGCGAAGTGCCCGGGCTTGACGGCGAAGTGTTCTCTGCTACGAATCGAAGGACCTCAACACTGGATTTGTCATCATGCCTTCTGCCGTCCATCTCACCGCTACGCCCCTCGACCACCAAGAGCATCAACTCCGCCAGACCCATGTCGAAGGTTGGATCGCCCAACAGCATGCGGCTGGCTTTGGCATTGATCAGCACATGGCCAATGCGCTCAACGACTATCTGGATGGTCGTGTGGATCTCCCTGGGCTGCTAACTGAGCTTCGTCGTCCCTACTTGAACTGAGCCCGTCAGTGGGTGCCCGCATGACGGGCATCCTCGCCACCGAGGTCTCATCAGCAGGTGTGTCCATGCCCAGTCCTTGGCGCTCTCGCTGAGCCTGTTCCGCCCTGTGGCCATCCGGCACGCTCAACAGCCTCCCCTCTTGGCGATAGCGGGACAGAAGCTGCTCAAAGCTTGCTTGCCCTTGCACAAAGGTCCCGTTGCCTCGCATCGCTTCCAAGCGTTCCGTCAAGGGCCGATGCGCAACCGCTTCGCCAATGCTAGCCTTCGAAAGGTGTGCATTGATGCGCTCAGCGATCATCGCGCGAATCCACTGGATCTCAGCCAGGCCGTTGATGCGCCCATCTAGAATGCGCGTCTTCTGCGTTAAACCAGAGGCTTCCATGCGCCTAGTTGTCGCAAGCAAATGCGCATAGAAGTAGCGAGGATCATCTTTGGTCGGTCGGTGGTGGCTCGCTTGCAACGCAAAACCGTATCGCTCGATCAAGCAATGTGCGATATCGAGCACTAAGTCCCAACGCTTGAGGTCATCAAGTTCGTGCGGCAGCGCAATGGCGAAGTCTCGGCACACCGTGCTGTTGTGCCGTCGCTCCGCCGCTTCTGCAGCCGCCCAAAGCGCCTGTGGGTCATCTACCCATGCCGGCGAACCAGGTGGCGCCAGGCAACGCGCCTGGATGATGCCGACCCTACCCCGGTAGTCATGGCGCGCACCTGACTTGGGATCGGTGAGCAAATAGCCGCCGCGATAAGCAGCAGCTGCGATCGCCGAATGTCCTTTGGCTCGGCTGTAAGTTTTGATGCGGGTGTGGTAGATGGCCATGCGTTTCTCCTGATGTTGAAGAAACACTTTCTCTAGATTTTGAGAAGCGCAAGGCTTTTGGGATCACTATTTTTCGCCGCTTTTCGTTGCCTAACTGATGGAACTAGCGAGCAGTTAGATCGACCTCAAAGATGCGTCCCAAGCTGACGAATGGACGGGTCGTGTGGCAAAGCTCAGCGCTCCATTGAGCAAAACGCTTAACCGCACCACTAGGATGGTCAGCAAGGGGCTGTCCGTCCATGCCAAAGGCGATCTTGTCTCCGTCTCCCCATTGGCTATGGATCTGACCAACCACCACCGGCCCAGCTGACGTAAGTGATAGTGATGCGGTATCCACCACATCATGTGCTGGGGGTATCCCCTCTTTCACTGATGCGAACCATCCAAACGGTTCGGCCAGAGTCAGACATGGACCCATGCCGTCTCCTACCTTAAGAAGCCAGCCTGCGCGCTCGCCTTGGAGCATCAAGAAAGCGAGAACAGGCTCGGCTTCTTCATGCTGATTGTTGACCAACATTGCCCAACTCTCTCGGAACAGAAAGATGCTGCCAGGTGATAGGTCATTGGGAAGCCGATCTGCAAAAGCTTGTGCGGGAATGTTCATCGATTTCTCCCGGTTGACGTCATGTTGGGTGTCAGTTGATCCAGCGGCGGCGCAAGAGCACGACTAAGTCCTGCACGATGCGCTGCGCGTCCATGGATAGCGATTGCCTAACTCGATGGGCCGGTGAAAGGAGCACAGGTTCTTGGTGCTCACCCTGTCGCCAAGGCACTTGCATGCTGTTCGGGCTGGCGTCGTGCTCAGCGCGAGTCCTCCAAGCGCCGGCATGCTCTCCGATCAATCGCACTGCCGGCACCACGTGGGTAAGCCGTTCGGTAGGGTCAATCTGACCCAGAAGCCAAGCGGCATAGGCGATCGCCGCTTCGAGCTTCTCAGCGATGCTTTCTTCCAAGACGACCGATAGCCCCATGCCGCGCTCAGGGGGTGGCACAGGCAAGCTCAGCAGAACATCCCCATTCGGCCAGAGCCGGATCGACGCCCCGTCACTACGATGCCCTTCCTGGGCCAAGACCAAGGCTTCGCCGTCCAATCGCGACTGCATCCCTAAGCTTCTATCGAAGATGGCTGGTCTTCCGAAGAGTGCTTGCTGTTGGATGGCATCCAGAAGGGGCTGTGCTTCCATCTCTGCGGGGCGAAGCACCGTTGTGTCAGGTCCTGCCGCAACAGCCAACTGCAAGACCGTGCCACTTTGCTGATAGCCACGCTCAATCCGTGGGAAGAGCGCCAGTGCGCGATCGCGCAATCCTGTGGGATCGAGGGGCGCCACGGCCTGCGTCAGCTGGAACCGATGGATGGCGCGAGTTGCCTTTTGCCCCAGGTCATCCGCTGAGACAAAGCCATCCCAAAGCTGACCACCTTGCCAATTGCCGATCTCTCTAATGAAGTCTGCTTGATCCGGTTCGGCTTCCATGCCCGACTGCACGAACATCAGGAGTGGCTTACGGCCCCGGGCCTCATGCACCTCTTCGTGGGTTGCAGAGACGCCTCCTGCCTGCTTGGCGCCGTAGCGTGGCCCAAGAACAAGGATGATAAGGTCTGCCTCGCGCACGCCATTGAGGCATGCGACCTGAGGGGAGCTTGCCCGCGCTCCGAAGTCCTCCGCCATGATGGCTTGATGACCGAGAACCTCAATGGCGTGCTTGACTGCCGCCCGCTCAGCTTCCATGCCAGAAATCAGTGAGCTGATGAACACCTTCATTTCAGCCCCCCCCTTAGTCAGCGGACGATATCCAAGTGGCAGCATCCCTCAGATGAAGGCTAGGCCTTCTGGGAAGTCAGATCCAAGCGACGCTCTGCCTTCTCGATCAGAGCCTGCTGGCGCTTGATGTAGGCCTCGCCCTTCCGAAGACGCACGATCATGCCCAACGGATAGACCACGCATCCATAGATCGAAAGGCCCAGCAACCCCAGGCCTGGCACGATCCACTTGGCGCCGCCCGTCATGAAGGCTAGCGGAGCAAGCATGATGGCAATACCTAAAATCCCAAAGCAGCAAAGAACTTGGATAAGCAAGAACTGCGTGACATGGAATTTGTCCTGGCCAAGATACTCGATCTTGCGAATTTCAGCCCGATTGATGGCGAGGCCAAGGCGATCGTTCCAAAAGATAGCTTTGCCGTAGGCCCAGCGCCCCAAGTAGATGACCGTCGAAGCCACGATGCCGCCGATTACCGCTTGTGCCAACCAATTATCCATAAGTCACCTGAGTAGCCAGAGGAATAGATGGAACGGCTTACTGCCACGTTTTTTTATCACGGAGCTACAAGCCTTTCCCACGCATTAGTAAAGAGGGTGCCGATGATTACCGGCACCCTAAGGTCGAGTATTAGCTGGTATGACACGCATTTGCGCAGTAGTAACAGCCATTAATGCGATTTTGCGGCCAATTGGACCTTGCGTAAACCACGGCCTGGTGACAGCTGGCGTGAGACCCAAGATTGATCTGATTAGCCAACTGCGGCATGAAGGCGCACCCAGTGGTGGTGTTATGCACCTCGTGATCGCCGTTGGCTTGCGCGTTTTTGTTGACGATGAAGTTTGGCAAAGCGTTTCTCCCTAGATTGACAAGTTATTAGGAGGTCGGTGGCGCCAAAGCACCACCGACCGCTACTCACTTTTCCTTACGCACGCCTTTGAAAGGGAGCTTGTCCGCTTTGACATCCATGAAACGCCCAGTGCTGGTGTCGCGCTTGACGAAATTGCCCGCCGGGGTCTGGGTTTGCGACCGGTTGCGCACCGCGCCATTGCGGTGGCCGTCGCCTTTCGGTGGATTTGTAGCCATTGAAGTTCTCGGTAGTTGAGGAAGAAAGTACAGAGGCCGACAGGTCCTGACCCTTGAAGGCGGGGCAGCGATGCTGCCCCGCACATCACCCGACTAGATGTCGGGAACCCAGATCGGCCAAGCTTTCAAGCCCGCAGCAGAAGCGTGGAGCTTCTTGCCGTTCTTCAAGGTAATGACTGCCCGGAAGATGAGCTTGTAGCCAGGACGAGGGGGAGCGGTCGTCGTAGACACGGCCGTAGTCCTCTGGTAGAGGGCGCTCATCCGACAACTTCAAGACTGGTGTATTGACACTCTTTTGAAGAGAGCTATACTTTTACGGCTGTTTGCGAGGCAGCCAATCTCAAAGACCCCACCGGCCGAACGCCTTACAGGTGAGGTTTTTAGCTTCAGCAGTGACTTTCGAACACTGCATGTTGTGTTGAGAAAATTTATACCCCCTGTATCTAGGGCTCGACCTTCCGGTCGGGCCCTTTTGCTTTGGACTCTACCACGGATGCCGAGCAAAATGTGAACTGAGTCTCGGTTTTTGTAGCGATATTTTTTGTTCGGTGTGGCGAATTTCAGGACGATCTTGCCTGCATCGTTCGCTCCTGTCAAAGCTTTTGTTCGGTATAGTGGCACTTGGCGCTGTGCCGGCCTCCAAGGAACCGTCTATGTCCACTATTTTTGGCAATAAAATCAAGAACCTAAGACGAGAAAAGGGGTTCACACTCGATTCGCTCGCTGAGGCTGCTGGCATGAGCAAGAGCTACTTGTGGGAGTTGGAGAACCGAGAGTCCCCTCGCCCGTCGGTTGAGAAGCTCGCCGCTCTCGCCAAGGCGCTTTCCATGGATGTGTCGTATTTTTTAGACGAGGAAGCGACAAGTCCTGAGGAGCGACATCTAGACCAGGCGTTCTTTAGGAACTACGGCGAGCTTGACGCGTCGGCCAAGGAGCAGATGCGTAGGATCATGGAAACCTTCAAGAAGTCTTGACCCTGCCAAGGATTGGCCGATGAACTCCGACGCGCTTACTCCCTCCAAGGCCGCTTACCGCCTGACGCATTTGCTCAACACGGTGTCAGCGGCGCATGGGGATCCTCGCTTTCCAGTTGACGTCGTTGCTCTGGCCAAGGGAGCAGCGGAGATCTTTCGATGGCGTGACGCGATCACCAATGTCGAATCGGCTGATATCAAGTCGTTTGAAGGCGCACTTTTCCCGAATGACACGCGTAGCAAGTGGATGCTGCTTTACAACCAGACATTGAAATCAGCTGGTCGCATCCGCTTCACGCAAGCTCACGAGCTTGGCCACTACCTGCTGCATCGACAAGACCGCATCGACGGCTTTCAGTGCGCCACGCAGGACATGGTGAGCCTGACAGAGCAAGAGGCGTCGATGGAAGCCCAGGCCAACGCCTTTGCGGCGACGCTGCTTATGCCCCTAGATGACTTCCGCCAAAGCACACAGGAAGGCGCCGACTTTGAGGTGCTCGCTCAGTGCGCCGATAAATATGGCGTATCACTAACTGCTGCTGCATTGCGCTGGATCGACCACACTGACCAATGCGCCGTGCTCATCTCACACACCGATGGCTTCATCAATTGGTCCATTTCGAGCCGATCAGCACGGGCTGGCGGCGCGTTTTTTCGTGCGCGGCAGAAGGCCATTGCTATTGGTGAGGACACTCTTGCTGCTAATAGTGAGATCGTGCACGAACGACTGGGTGTGGAGCTTCCTGCACGCGTTTGGTTCAAGCATGCAGGAGATGGGCTCAGTCTTAAAGAAATGAAGATCAGTGCGGACCAATTCGACTACACCCTGACGCTCTTGATCATGCCTAGGGGCTCAAGAGTCTGGGCGCCCTGGAAATACTGAGCACTCTTGACAAGCATCAATTTTAGCCTACCAAAGGATACTCGATGGAGGCCCGAAATGTTTTTCCCAAGCTTGCAAGACGCTAACGATACCATCGAGCCATTTGGCATGAGTCTGACCCGCGCTGGCGACGGGGTCGTTCTTGAAGGAGACACCAGCTGGCGAGCGTGGCGAGCAGGAAGCGAGTCTGCTCGATTTGAGACCTTAGGACACTTCTGGGCCGAGTGGACTTGGTATATCGCGTTTGCGCTCGAAAACGAACGGAAGAGATCACGCTTCATGGATGTCTTGATGGATGCGGATCTTGCAACGCAAGTTTCATTGCTTGACGCGCTACAAAGCTACGAAGGCCTTGCCGGGAAGAAAGGCGATTGTGTTCTAAGCTCACTTTTAGCCGGTCCAATCATAACGACAGAATGCATCCCATCTGACTGGTCTGATCGCTTGCTCCAATGCTTTCAAGATGAGGGCGAGGGCGCCGTTTTCGGTGGTGGGAAGCTTCTGCAAGCGATTGGTCGTCGTTACCCCGACGCGCTGCGCATCTATCGAGAGAGCTTGTAGCGTAGCTGGTAACTCGCTCCTCGGACGCGACAATGCTATGTTTGCTCTTTCAAATAGAGGTCTCCCCATGGGATCGAGCGATGGCATCTCTTCTAATACGACACCAACCGACCCCATGCACTTGGCGCTCCTTTGGACCATGCAGCGCATCAAGACTATTGCAGGCGTACAAGACTATGACGAGGAGAGCTACAGCACTGCTATCCTAAACGGAACGGCGATAGCGGCCCCATTACTCGCTGCCTTTGAAGGTCAAACCTCGGGCACCAACGCGGATTTTCGATTTGGAACATTTCGGAAGAACGGCGGGGCCCAGACGCCATTGAGCGAAACCGCTACAGGGGCCGATTTTTGTCTCGTCATTGGCCATGATGACGAGTGCGCGAAAGTTGCCATTTTTCAGGCCAAGAAACTAGACCCTGCCGAAGATGAGCACCTTTTATCCGTGCGAAGGGGACCAGCGAAATCATCGAATGGCCATTACCAATTCACCATGTTGCTGGCTTTTACTTGCCGTTTAATGGCAAAGACTGGGATACCTTCATATAAGATATTTGACAAAGACCCGAATACACTCGCAGCAGCAAAACGACTTGTATCTTTGTCGAAAGAGCATATCAACGCACTCGTTGAAGAGATCAACTGGGTGCACTACATGGTCTATCACAATGGATCCGCAACGACTCTCCCACTTAACCATCTAGACGAGGCATGCTTTCTGAGCGAGGTCTACAAACTTCGTCAGTATTCGCATCGCCTAGGGGGACCGCGTTTAGGGTTCGTAGAGATCGTAAGTGGGGCGTTGCACGGAAGCACTGGGGGGTGGCTATTGGTTCCGCGCATGGTCATTAAAGCATTTTTGCCAGAGCTTATAGAAATGGGCGCTATTGTTGTTGTGGACGACAAAGGTGGCGTAGGGCTTACGCCGGACTTCAAGTGCATCAACCTAGCCTCTGTCCAGTCTTTTAATAGTATCCAGGCAAAACCGCAGGGCGCTACCGCCGTCAATGCCATGATCAGCAGGCCTCAAAGTGCGCCTAGAAACGGGATGTGATCAGAACCACACAGCGTAAACAGCGTAGATGCCCCGCGCGCGCTCGGACAAATATTCAACCTCCGAAGATGGCAACTAACACGCCAAATAGATTAACTCTGAAGCCACCGTACCGCTGGCTATCGCTTGCGTCAGCCAATTGGCCAAGAGTCATCCTGGGCAGTGATTTCAGCCGAGTTATGTCACACATCCTGCGACACCATCCGCCCATTTTTCATTGCCCCGGCTGAGTCAAAATGGGATTGCCTAACTGTCTTCTTAAGAATTATTAGATGAGGCAAACGCCACTACATTTATCCTGCGTTCATTTTATTTGCGAGAGATATATCTCACTTTTAAGCTAATTGTTAATTTTAAACACTACACGCGCATTGATGGTTTCAAGTTCATTTATAAAGCCGCAATCATTGACGTATATAGCTCCTCGATAAAATCACTTATCAAAGTCAAACTGAAAATTAAGGCGCTTAAACAGCAATTAGCGAGACCACCTTAGGCAATCGCCCGCACGAAATTTCTGTCCTATTTTTTCATTGACAGAAAATTCCCTCCCCTTATCAAACGTCTACCTCCTCATCATTGGATCGTAGATGCGCTTTAAACACTCCCAACTTCATCAATATTTGCAACAGCCCAAAGGTCAGTTATCCATCCGAAGCATTCGCATCGGCAAAGTCGAATTCACAAATATCGTCGTTCAAGACCGGGCTGGCGCGCTTCACCTTCAAGATCTGGTCCAAGCGACCTACGACCATCATGAGAAGCTCCGCCGGCTTCGCCGATCCGGAACTCGCTATCCCGAACCTCTGCCCCTGGCCACCCCGGCACGGCTGCTTTCCGAGGAGATCGACGACTTCCTGAAAGACAAGGAACGGCAGAACGTTCGCACCACTACGATCGAGGCCTACCGCCGCACGCTTGCCATATTGCAGCGCATAAGTGGCGACACCTCAGTTGCTCGGATTGATCACACGCACATCTACCAGATGTGGGACTTGCTGCGATGGGCGCCCCAAGACTTCATGACCAACCCAAAGCATCAGTGGTTGAGCGTCGAAGCCTTGATCGCCAAAGGTCAACGTCTGGGCCGGGCGCAGCCGGCGAACGCCACCTTGGAACTGCATCGGCGCTTCCTCGCGTCCTTCTTCAACACCCTAGCCAAAGCGCGTGCCATCCCGCACTCGCCCATGGACGCGTTCAAGCCGGCCAAGGAAGAACTCCTGGCTGATCAGGATGAGCCCGAGCGGCTGCTCTCGCCGGAAGAGATCCAGAAGATCTTCAACAGCGAGACCTTCGTTCCTTGGGCCAAAAAGTATCCGCACCGATGGTGGTGCCCGCTGATTGCGCTTTACACAGGCGCTCGGATTAATGAGATCGCGCAGCTCAAAGTGGCTGACATCGTCCAAGATCAAGGAGTTTGGTGCTTCTCGATCCAGAAGACCGTGGACGAGGATCTGGCGCAAAGCGCGGGTAGGCGCAGCCGGCAAAGCCTCAAGGGCAAGAGCGCCATCCGGAAGGTCCCCATCCACCCAAGCCTCATCCAGGCAGGCTTTCTCGACTTCCTGGCGGACATCAAGGCAAGCGGTCACAAGCGACTCTTCCCGAACTTATCGGCTGGCATCTGCCGCAAGACGGGTGAGCCAAACGGTCGCTATAGCCAGGGCTTCGTCAACCAATTTGCGGCCTACTTGAAGGGCTTAGGCTTTGGGAAAGGCATTGGATCGCATGCGTTCCGGCACACGCTTGCGACAGAACTCGACGCGAAAGGCGTGAGGGTTGAGCACATTGCCTTGATCACAGGTCATGCGCTCAACAAGAAGGCTCCCGTTCTGCAGGACAACTACGTGCACAAATCAGCCGGCAACACCCGGAAGATCCAAGTCGAAGCGCTCGGTCACTATCAGCCCACTGTGACGCTGCCGAGCTATGTGAGAGGGCAGTTCAGAGAGCGGCTGAAGAAGGGAGCAAGGATCTATCCATGATCGAAAGCTAAATTTTTCTAATAGCAATGAGACGAGGTTATCCGTCCACCTTCACGGATGACCTTTCATAGGAGATATAAAACACGTCACCGAACTAATTGGACGAGACGCCCCCCTGGTAGCATTGTCCGTCTTATCCTCACGCCCCTCATGCGGCGATAGCCTGAGACCAAATCTACAATCACTTATCTCCTGCACGAAACCAGTGCCCCACGAAGTGGAAGAAAATGGAGGAATTACACTAGAAGAAGCAGATGCAGGGGGAATGGGCAAACCAGTCGCCTTGGCTATACCGACTCGAATATTCGCATTCTTATTGATAGTGCAGGTGAACTTCGGCGCGCCGCCAACCACGGAGCTTTGAGCCAGGGTAAATTGACCAGATTTGCCTGGGATAAACGCATTCACCGTGCCAACAGCAACACTACCTGGCGCCACTGCCTGAATTAATTTGTTCATAACCTCCCATGCATCTATAAAAAAGGTCCTATCGAATGCCTCATACCGATTAGGGCAAGACTCATGATCGCCTTTAAGCATTGAATTTGAGTCCGCTATGCTTCCAGAAAGAAAAACATAAGGAAAATCATTTTTCGGGAAATTCGCAAGAAGCAACCACAGCTGCCCAAAGTTAAAAGTAAAACTACCAGATTTCTTCATTGCCTTATACTGCACCAGCACTTGCTTTTTCCCTTTCAAAGACACGTCGTAACCTAGCTTTGCCTCATCGACTTGGGATGGCACGAAACACCATGCATACGGAGGCGCCCCTTTACCGAAATTTAGAATTTCCACAATCGAATGGTTCGAGATCGACTCGATTGTTCTCTCCGATGGAATTGCCATTGGATTCATACTTTTCTCCTAGTCAGCAAATTTTCGACGGATTGAAATTCTAATGCAGAGCGGGTGGCATACCTTCCAAAATTCTGTTGCGGGTGCCATGCGATCATTCAGCCTCCCCCTCGCCACTTGACTCGTCGAACAACCCTTGAAAGCATGCGAGTCAGGACAAGGGGGGCCTGATGGACAAAGCAAGGGATCGTCGAAGCAATCAGGAATACACAGCACAGGAAGTCGCGGATCTAGAGCCGTCTTCCCGGCGGGCCTTGAAGCCCCATTTACGCTGTCCCTACTGCGAGGCCACGGCTCATTTCAGATCCGCATCCAGGCCGAGTCCTGGCCGGCGCAGCAAAGTCGCACACTTCTACGCCCTTCCCCACGCAGATGAGTGTGACATCACTCGAAGCTATGGCGACCCCTGGGAAGACGACGACAGCGATCGAACGGTCGCTCATTGGGAGCAACGCAACACCAAGCTTATCGTGTTGATCCCGTCTTTGACAGAAGAGAGCGATGACATCACCTCAGAGGATCAGGAAGGGTCCGGGGAAGAAAGTCGCTCGCGAAGTGGCGGCGATGGCACAAGGCGTTCAAACACTGTCTCGCGCGGGCCTCAAAAGCTGCTTGAACAGCTTGTGCATTGGCCGAGCTTTAAGACAAGCCCCATGACGATTCGCATGCCAGGCAACGACCGACCCGAGGTGGCTGTCCATGATGCATTCGTGCGCTTTGAGTCAGCGATCATGGCGCAGCACACGGGCCGATGGTTGGGGTTCTGGGGCATCGTCCGTCCGTGGAAATTGTGGACAGCGCATGACACTTATTACTGCAACTTTGGCACCACACGTGAGAGCTTCCGTATCGCGCTTCTGCGTGATCGCATTCCTCCGATCCTCGCACGTTATGGTCTATCGAGTATCGATGAGATGGTGGGTCACTATCTTCTCCTTTTCGATTACGCCCGAGAGTCAGGCTCAGGGCGTTTCATGGCTGATATCAACTCCGTGCATCACATCGGATTCTTGAGGAACGATCAAAGTAACTGAGTAGCTCATCAAACACGACTGCCATGCGACATATCGAAATTGTCCGATCGAACCGCTCCGACCCTTCACCAGAGGACGCGAACAAGGCGCCTTCCAAGCGATCGTGGTCCATCACCACGTTGATCGGCAGCATCGCTGCAATGACAACGCTGGCTGGGATTGTGCTTCACGGGTGTGGGCATGTTGCCTACACCAGCTATCTCAATGCGTGGGGTGTCCAGGCAGATCTCTTCCCTCAATCCACCGACTGGAAAGTCATCCGAGGCTACTATGCCGTTGTGTTAGAAGGCATTGGAGTCATCCACTCCGTGCCTTGGCTTGCAGTGTTGCTCGCTTTTTTCTTTTTGTGGTTGGCAGTTTGGGTCTACCGCTTCCCTGCCCGACCCTACAAAGGCGTTCGCATCAAAGAATTTGGTCGGCGCCACCCTTCAATCATGCTTGTCCTGTCATCAGGGGGCATCGCCGCCTCTGGCATTTATCTTGCAGTGACACTGTTTTTCGTCGGTTTGTTCGTATCAGTCTTACCAGGATTTGTTGGCGAGCATGCTGGAAAAAATGAAGCCAGCGCTGAGCGGCGTCGCTTACTTGGCCCAGTATCGCGCGGCGATACGGAACTCTGGGAGAAGGGCGAGCGGAAGATCCGTGGCCACATCATCGCCAGCAGCTCTGAACTGATCGCCATTTATGACACTGACCTTCATCAGGTCCGGACGCTGTCTCGCGGTGACTGGGAAATTCGACGGGTGACGCCATGAAGGTCGTGATCAGGAGCGCCTAAGGAACCGAGCATCCTCTGCGCGGAAGCGGACATGGACGTGCATCCGTCGCCCTGCTTCACATCGCCCGAGTCGGCGCTGCCTGCTCTTGCGCTTGCTTCTGGGTCATCTCCACCTGCTGCTGACGCACTTGGTCCTGCTTGATGACCTCCGCCTGCTGCAGACTCTGCTCGGCTGGCTGCTGGGCTGCTTCCCGTCCGTCTACACGAGCATGGAAGAACGGGGATTTGTCGCCAAACGGCGCGTATACAGCCAGCACGTTCTCAGCCCCATCCTTCCCCAGCGCACCGGTCACCCGGTCCACCCGCTTGACCAACGGGTCCTCGACTTGCTGCTTGTAAAGCGCCGCTGAGACATTGCGGCTCTCTTCGTCGTTCCAGTTCCCAGTGCCTTTCACCCAGGAATGGATCGTCTGGTAGGTCGCATGGTCTGGGTGAGCCGGGTTGTCGGCCAGCAATGGACCGGGCGGCGCCTTTTCCTGGGCCGGCTCGCCTTCCTGCTCTTTGCTGCGGCTTGGCGCGTTCACAGAGACCGTCGCCAGCGTTGGCACATGTGCCATGGCGGGCTGGCTGAGTTCAGCCTTGGCCTGACGCAACTCCTCAGGCGTGGTCAATGCGACCTGATGGGCCACGCCATCTTGCCCGACTTGGTAGTGCACGATCGGGCTGTCGTAGCCGTATTGCCCCTGCTCGTTCGGCTTTAGCTGCTGCATCGTCGGACCAGTGAGGCCCTCAGCTTCTTTCGTGCGCTCAGTGGCGAGTTTGACCGCCTCTAAGTTGTTGTCCTGAGCATTGAGGTCCACGCCGGCAGCGCGGTAGCGATGCACAAGCTCGTTGTGCTCCATCTGCTCAGGACTGGGCGCAGGACGAGCCTCAATGGCTGCCAAGGTCTCCTGCGCGCGTTCCAGCGAGGGCTGGCGCATCTGATTGGTGAGTTCCAGCTCCACCGCCAAGTTGCCGGTGGCCACTCCATCCTTCCCAAGCCACTGTCCGGCCTCATTGCGCTGGTAGGTCTGACCATCGTGGCCTTGCACCCGGTCCTGTTTGGCCCGAGCACTTTCTACGGCGGCTGGAACGCCGACCCCGTAGTCCTGCCCGCGCTGAGCGGCATGGCTCTCCAGGTAGGCCTGGGCGATGGCCTCGCGCCCGTTGGAGAGGTTACTTTCGATCCGTGCCAAGGCCTCCTGATTCAAGCGCTGCGTCTGTTCCGCGTTTGCAATCTGCCGCTCGTAGACACCCCGGTCGTTGGCACCGTCCACGCCGGTCTTAATCTGACGCTCCCATTTCTCCGTATCTGGATTGCGATGCCAGTTCTGGTTATCCAAAGCAATCCGATCGCCAGGCTGGGCAGGCAGGTCGAACGGGTCCTGTGGCCGAGGCGCCTTGCCCAAGGCGAATTCGGCAGCCTTGGCATTCGCCATCGCGCCCAGTTCCTGGGATTTGGCGTAGCTGGCGCCGACGGATACTTGGGCAGGGGCTTCGCGCCCATCAGCCGCGCGATCGAACGCGCCTTGGCGTTCCCAATCCCGTCCGTTGAACTGCCAGTCCACGCCAGCCCGATCGGTCTGGTGGAAGATGTCGCGGTTTTCTTTCAGATCCACGGCCTTATCGAAGGCCTTGCTCATCAAGACCGCGTCACCGACCACCAACGCAGCAGGCACAAAGCCACTGCTACTGCCCAGCGCGGCTGCCGTAGACGCGCCGCCGGCCCAGCCGCCTAAGTTGCGAGCAACGGCGTGATTGACTTCGGACTGCGCAGCGGTGAGGTTGCCCTGCTCCATTAGCGTCGCCGCCGTGCGAGCGGTCATCACCGCATCCGCGCCCGTTGCCAAAAGTCCGCCGGCACGGGTGAGCCCACGCGCGGAGGCCTCGCCCATCAGCAGCTGCATGGAGACTTCGCCACGCTGTCCGCGCGGCACGCGGAGACTGTTTGCGGCCTCTTCTCCCAGTGTGTTTTCGACCACTGCCACCCCACCTGGCGACATGGTCAAGCGGCCGTCGTGGTAAGCGTCGGCTATAGCCTGGGATAGACTATTGCGTTGGAAGTCTAGATCGCCGCCCCTTAGCAGCGACCTTCCCGAACTCTGAAAGTGCTGCAAGGTCGAGACAATGCGACCCTCATTATGCGTCACCGGGCTCCATTGGCGCGCATTGGCACTGGCCTTGCCATGCGCATCTAACTGCGTTTGGTTCTGAAAAGCATAACCGTTTGGGTCACGATAGAACGCTTGCGTGATAGCTCGCGTTTGGTCCATCGTTTCCCCTAGCGCATTGTTGGTTCGCAAGTCGCCATTGATGAGCGCCACTTGCACGGTGTCGCTCAATCGCTGCACCTTAAGGGCGACTCGATCTAGGGCATCCGGATCCCCAAGCAATGCTGCCTGCCCATCTTTCGTGGCAGCCATGCGCTGAAGAACATAGTTCACACCTAAATTATATTCCTTGATGGGACCGCCCGAGTGCGGCGTAACACCGATGGCGTGAGCAAGCGCTTTGTCGTTGGGCAAATTGATCAGATTCGTGGGCCAATCCTTATGGAATCGGCCATTGTCCACAAGCACCTTCAACAAAGGATCGCTCTCAAACGACTTCTGGTCGAGGCCATGGTGCTTTTGGAAGAGGGCGGCCATGATCTAGGATTCGTCCTTGTCAATCGTCGGATCAGAGATCCGACGCGTCAATGAAAGAGATGCCGCTGACTTCTGCGTCTTCAGATATGCCAGCGTTGTGAAGTGCCTCTTTGAACTGTCGATCGCAGAACACCGACGGATTGAACGGCAATCGGAACACGTGCGAATCCCCCAGAACTTCATGCCGGAATGCAAGGCTAGCTCCCCCGCCGAAGTAATAGAACTTCCCGCGCACAAACTCCTCATCGACCTCGATCTTCAGTCGCGATGATGCTTCGTCCAAGGCATCCAGTTCTCGAACAACGTCGCATAAGAAGCGACGCGCCCCCTTGATACCATCGGCTAGGCGGTAATCCACTTCAACGAAGGCGAAGGCGTTTGGATCGACCGAGCACATGACATTGTGAAGTCGTTCGGAGACCAACCAATAGCCACCAAACCCTGGCTCCAGATCGCGAGGCTCGGGACCCGCGCTGGGGTCATAAGTCATCTGCGGTTGCTCAAGCAGTGAAGGAAAACCACCTTCTTGCGGACGCAGGATCACGCGGGGTGGCAAATGCAGCCGGCGGAGGTTGTCGAACCTAACCCCGCAAGGCGGCCTATTACTCTCCATGTCGGATATGAACATGTAGAAGGCACCTGGCTGGGGCTGATTGGTCATCGTTGTTTCCATGCGTTGCATCCCGTCCACTTGGGTATGGCCTCCACGTCACCAGGGCCAGAGTCTACCGCTCCGATCGCCGACATGGGCAGACAAAAGGGGGCATGCGCAAGCCCTCTAAGCACGCCCACCTCGACGAAAACTTTCAGCGCTTTGCCGGCTGCCACCCTGCCTGCACCGCCTCCTCAGGGCTACAGAACATGCGCTCGCCACGGCTCAGATCAATGCTGGTGCGCTCGTAGTCCCGTTGGCCAGGCGCGTGGTAGATCTTCTTGCCCTGCCGGGAGATGTTGCCCTTGATGCGGCATCCGCTGGACATGGGTGGCGTGGTCACCTGGGCCTGGCGGGCCGCCTGGTCCCGCTTGCTACGCCGATAGTCGGCAGGCATCTGGAAAGGCCCTTGCCAGAGGTTGCGCCGATGCTGCTTCGCGTTGGCCTCGTCTGCGATGAACGCTGTGGCGTATTGCCGATACGCCACCGCCAAACCCGAGTGCACCATCCAGCGGTTGACCGACTGCCCCTGGACGAAGCACTCCGCGACCACTCGGCCATAGCGATCCGTGTCTTTGGGTTGGCAGCGAACGGTCTTGTCCAGCAGAAAGCCGTCTAGCGAGGCGGCTGACCGGCGACCACAGGGCCAAGAATGCCCATCCTGGGTGCTGCACTGCTGCGCGCTCTCCGGGGCGTCGATGCCCCACAGACGGATGCGCTTTTTCGCTACGGTGAGCGTGTCGCCATCTGTGACGGTCGCGCGCCCAACCAGCTCTGCGGCTCCCACTGACGATGTAGCGAGCACGAAAACCAAAAACACCAAAGCTCTGAACACCTAAACCACTTCCCTTCGAGACTGCCCTGGACTTGGTGCCAGGTTGCAACAGATCGGGCACTTTAGCGGGAAGGGGCCAAGAGAGGGAGGGCTATGCCCACAACATTCAAGTTCACGCCTCTGGTGCGCATCTCAGCGTTGGATTGCAAAGCTGTGGGACACTCAGGCCATCTTCGGAGCCGCCCAGCCATGCAAATCGAACAACGAAACGCTCCCCTGACCTTTTGGATGAGGGTGGAAGCACTTGCAGCACTGATGGCCCTATCACTTGCCGGGTGCGCGGCAGGTGGCCCAGTCGCAAGCCGCCCCATTGAAGGCCCTGTGCGGTTGGGAGAGATAGCGGCGGTTGATGGCCCCAGGGTGCGTCCTGATCGCGTCATCGAAGACAGCCGTTGCCCGGCAGACGTTCAATGCATCCAGGCCGGCCGGCTGGTGGTTAGGGCGACCGTGCTTGGTGGCGGCTGGTCCAAGGAGATGGACCTCACGCTGGGTGCCCCGGTCCCAGTTGCCGATGGGATGTTGACGCTGACCGATGCTACGCCCGTGCCCATCAGTGGGGAGAATGCCGCATCCGCCGCTCGCTTCACCTTCAAATTTCAGGGCGGCCGTTAAGTCTCACCTCGGATACGCGCCCTAGGTGGGCCGAACTCCTCCATTGCTCGGCTGGATTTCGGCAAGCACCTCCATCCCAAGGCCACAGATCAGTTCGCAATCTATGGGGTAGTGCACCTGCCCAGGCGCCGCTAGCATGCAGATGTCATCCACGGCCGCCAAGGAGCTACCTGCCCCACCGCGATCCCATCCACGAACAATACGCTCCGCATGGACCACGCCATCTTCCAAGGATTTGCGTTATGGCCAAAAAAGGCAGTAAGGACGTCTCCTCGCCGGAAAAGACGAAAAAGCAGCCCAAGAAGCAAAACGACACCAAACAGCTGGAGAAAGAACTCGCAGCCCCGTCACCCGGCAGGCTCACAGGCGCTACTACCACGGTTGGCCGGGTCACCCAGGCAGTGCAGGCCGGCGTGGACGTGACCAACTCGGTGGTCGAACTGAAGAACACCGTGATGAACCTGTACAGCGCGTTCGAAGGAGCCGCCGAGTTTTGCGATCGGCACAGGACGCTTGAGCTGCTAGTCGTCAACGGCACCCAACAACGCCTGATCTGGGAAGAGAGCTTCTTCGACTCGGGCACAACGTTCGCCGGCCCGACCCCGATGAATATCATGCCGATCTCAGAACAGTCGCTCACCGGCGCATCGCTCTGGGCTGTCGCAAACAGCAAGAAGTCGATCTTGACGGGCGTGTCGGGCGCGGGCAAGTGGCGCATCGAAGGCAGCGATTTAGCTCTGGCGATCGGCTTCACCAACCCTCAGATAGGTGCAACAAAGAGCGCGATCGGCATCGTCGGACGCAATGCGCCAGTGCGGGTGGCCTACGATGCCTGCGAGGATGCGGACGCCAAGCAATACAGCGCCCTGGGCTACGTAGTGGGGGTATACGCTGACCATGAGAAGGCAGGCGGCCAGCGGCGCTTCGTCTACTGCATTGCCGAGGCTGCCAATGCGCAGCAGTCAAACCTAGGCGAGCGCCTGCAATGCGGCGAAAGCATGCCCCCTGGCGGGTTCTTACTCTCACGCAATGGTCGCTACGTAGCAATCCACGAGATCAATGGAGGGTTGGCCGTCTACGATCTTCATGGACTTCACAAAGCCATCTGGCGCAGCCCTACGGGCCAAACCAAAAACACACGGTGTGCACTGAGCGGAGAGGGGCTTTTTTCGGTCCGTAATGCGGAAGGACGCATCTTATGGGTGGCGCCATGGAATGCTCCCGCCGGCAGCGTGGGAGTGACAGACGAGGGAGCGCTCGTGCTGCGAGACGCCAACCACCAAGCGCTGTGGTCGTCGAGGTGAACGATGGCAACGGCGAAAGCCATCGCCACCTAGAAGCCTCAGACGCACACGCTTCGAGGCAATTCCTAACACTGCAGCCGACCAAGCAAGCAGGAGCACGCGCTTGCTCCATGCCCCAATCAGCCGGCCCTAAAACCCAAAGCGCCAAAGCCTCCCTCCTTTTGCACAAGCTTGTTCGAGGGCGTTTTGCATCGCACCTCACAAAGCGCCAGCATCGCAGATGACTCTCTGATCTAACTCAAAAGCGCACGCTACGAGATGAGTTCATCATCACCAGCTCTGACGCACCGCTTTGCGCAGATCTCTTGCGCTCGTTGCTTTGAAGCTCTCTGTGCTGCTTCGCTGCATCAACTCTTGCAATCGCCTCATCAAGCTTGGCTTCAAGCTCTTCATCTGCGAATAGGTCCCGCACATGATCTAAGTTCACTCGGCGAACCAGCACATCCGCCACTTCATCGTGCCCGTTTCGAAGTGCTGCAACCAAGCCGCCTTCCGGATAGCAGGCCTTGTTCGCGAACTCTAAGATCGACTTGACGATTGATGCATTGCCAGCGCTTGCCGCAGTCAGCATTGCTCTCCGACCAAAGTCGCGTGGTGCACGCCCTGTTCTAACGATTGCCCAAAGTAGTGTCCGAACGAGTTGTTCATGACCTTTCGCAGCGGCAACATTCAGCCCCAACGAGAAGGTGTCTTCGGGGTCAGGAAGGCCAGCTTCGATTAGGAACTCAACGACTTCGGCACGATTGTTCTTCGCCGCCTCCTCAACGCCATATTGCGCGCAAAGAATTTTGGACGAGAACGGCAGCAGATGCTTGACCACATCCAAGTGGCCTTCACTGCAAGCAGCAAGGATCGCGCGGCTGCCGGCTGCTTTGGCATCCGAGCACAACAGCAACTGGAAAACGACATCGGCGTGGCCGTTGAGCGCTGCTACAAACAAGGCTTGGGAGTCTCCTTGCAGCGGATTACAATCTTTGAGCAGGAGCTTGACGCACTCCACGTGGCCGTGTCTTGCCGCCGAGCAGAGTGCTTCGTCATCCTCTGCATCGCAAAACGGGATGAGCGTTCGGACAAGCTCGGTGTTCCCAAATTTGGCGGCGGTCACCAAGGGCTCGCTCTGCCATGAGGGCTTCAATAGCGGCAACAGATGTTCGACGACAGCCTCCTGATCAAGTCCAATCGCCTCCACGATGGACGCGCGAGCAGCTTCATCGACATCGGGTTGCGCTCGACAAAGCTTGGCAGCTTCTGCTGTGCTATTGGACTGGATGGCTTTCTTAATCTTCTGCCTGAATGATCTTTTCATATCTACCCCTGTTGTCAACATAGGGCAGCTAGACATTTCGTCAAGGCACTTTCCCTCCAAAGCCTTGCTAGCGCCAGAGCTTGTCCTACACTGCATGGGTAGCCCGCAGACCTGAGCCCACGGATGAGCCGCCCGCATCTATCTAAATCCATCGACCAGCTCGAAGAGCTTTACGCTGCATCCCTTTCCGACGAGGCCACGCTTACCGAACTCGCGGAGGAACTTGGCTTTCGTCGAACTCCGCGTGCCAAGGAGCTTGCTACTGAGGTGGTCAACGCCTTGGATCGCTACCGGGCACAGGCCCGGGCTGACAACGCGCACAAGCAGGCGCCGCCTGGTCCACCGGGCGCACCAACCGAGCCAACGCGCCCCCGTCCTCGTCCTGAGACGAGCAATACGACGGAACATCCACCTGGGACCACCATCCCCGAGCCTGAATTCAAACCGGTGAACTACATCAATCGCGCTCCGGACATCCTCGATGCTTGGTCAGCTCTGGAAGTGCTCTCACCCACGACCTTCAAGCGCCGAGCAGAGCTTGCGAGCAACATTGCGCAGAATATCGTTTCGATTGGACCAGGGCTGCCTTGGGATGGCGGCTCCGCGCGCTCCAAGCCAAACTTCAAGGTCTACTTTCACATCGTCCTCGGAACGCTTGCCGCTGAACCTGCTTTCGGCAAGCTTCTGACGCGCTTTCAAGACGCACGCCCCAATCCGCCCAACGTCAAGGGCGAAGTCGTTCTGGCGTCGATCCTGGTCGACAAAGACGGACTGCTGGCTGGCGACATGCCAGTGTCCCTCTCGGCTTTTGGCTGGGGGTTACCCGTTGCGCTCGAAGGCTCGTTGCACGATTTGGCTTCCTGGACTAGGGAAGAAGGCCGCCTGATTGAGGGCCTGACCAAACAGCTTCGCCCCGATCCAAGTGGGACAGATACTCCGATTGCTTACGCCACGCTCCAAAAGGCGTTCTCTTGGCTTGTGCAAACCCTAAGACTCCCTGCCGATCTGGTGCAAGGCCCACAATTTGCTGTCGCTGCCTATATGGGCTTCCGAAGCAGCCTTGTTCCGGATCCGCTTCTGCTCAATAGCTTCTTCTTGCGCGACTTAGCCCAAGCTAAGGATCGCGCGATGCGCCAAAAGCTTCCGCCCGCGTTGGCGCGCTTTTTGGGGCAGACCAAGCCATCGGAGCGGCATGATCTTTTGCATGACCCCCATGCGCTTGACCAAGCGTTGTCGCCTGCCATTGCGCCCCTTGGGCGCTGGGTCACTCCACCCAACCAGCGTCCAGCGCTTTTACAGCAGGTGGCGGTGAACCTAGCCTCGCAACTGCCTAAGACGAGCCCGCTGCTTGGCGTCAATGGCCCGCCTGGCACCGGCAAGAGCACGCTACTGCGCGATGTCGTGGCCGATCAGCTGACGCGTCGGGCTGAGGCCATGTGCGCCTTCGATGATCCCAAGAAGGCCTTCAAATCCTCATGGAGCAAACGCATCAAGGGCGAGACCCAAGAACTTTTCGCGCCGGATCCATCGCTTCGTGGCTTTGAAATGGTCGTGGCAAGCTCGAACAACAAGGCGGTCGAGAATGTCAGCGAAGAGATCCCGGCGCTCAAATCGATTGCCTCCGAGAGCACGCTTCGCTACTTCGAGCCGTTAGCAACCCAGATGCTTGGAAAAAACGCCTGGGGCCTTTCCGCAGCTGTCTTAGGCAATGCAACCAATCGCTCGCGCTTTCGGAAAGCGTTTTGGACTGAGTCGCATCTTTCGTTCAAGACCTACCTAGAACGCGTCAGTGGCGTCACGCCACGCCAAGAATCCGACCCCGAAGGTCTGGCTGAGCTTTGCCAAGCCCCCTCAAATCCAGCTGAGGCACTGACGCGTTGGCAGCAAGCGAGGCAGCAGTTCCAGACTTGCTCAGCGCGAGTGCGCGTGCGCCTGACAGAGTTGGAGTCGCTTCGACATGCGCTTGGCGCGCTGCCTTCTCTGCGGGAGCGCGAGCAACACGCCTCGCGGCAAAGGACCGATGCTGAGCGAAGTGCTGCCGTAGCTATGGAGTCTTCGCAGACAGCGCAGTCGGTATCGAGCGATAGTAGGAGACAGCTTGAAAGCAGCCGGGAAGCACTGAGCCAACACGAGCGAGGACGTCCGAGTCTGTTCGCCCTGAAACGCCTGTTTGGTTCAAGCGGCGCTAAACAGTGGGAAGCTGCACATACCCCTCTTGCTCGCGCGCATGATCAAGCACAAGGTGCCTACCGGAAAGCAAAGTCCAAAGAAGATGCGGCGCTCGAAGCATCTGAGCAAGCGCACAAAGCTGCCCGTAATGCCGCCGCATCTCACGCCACAGCAAAGGCGGCACTGGACAAGGCCCTTGCTCAATGCGGAAGCATTCAAGTGGGGGACGGTGCTTGCGTGCTTGATGCGAGCTTCCACCATCTTGAGCACGGCGCGAAGAATTTGGCGTTGCCTTGGCTGGATCGCCAGCTTCAAGCCGAGCGATCCGAGCTGTTTGAAGCCGCAGTGGCTGTCCACCGCTCGTTCATCGATGCGGCAGCCTTGCCGCTCCTTCGCAACTTGAATGGCCTTGTCGGCGGCAACTTCAAGCTAGGCGCTGATCGCAAGCACCTGGCAGCAGATCTTTGGGCAAGCCTATTTCTTGTGGTGCCGGTTATTTCAACTGCCTTCGCGTCAGTCGAGCGTATGTTCAACCAGCTTCCTGACGAGAGCCTAGGTTGGCTGCTCGTCGATGAAGCTGGCCAAGCAACGCCTCAGTCGGTTGTTGGCGCGTTGCTTCGCACCAAGCACGCGCTCATTGTGGGCGACCCATTACAGGTAGAGCCTGTGGTGCCGCTGCCACCCGTGCTCACGCAAGCTGTGATGCGCGAGTTCAAGGTTGACCCGGATCGCTTTGCTGCTCCCAACGCTTCTGCTCAAACGCTTGCTGACGACGGAAGCTTGCATTGCGCGCGCTTTGAAACCACCTCAGGTTCTCGCGCGGTTGGCGCGCCGCTTCTGGTCCACAGGCGCTGCGCCTCGCCGATGTTCGACGTCTCCAACCGAGTTGCTTACAACAACCTGATGGTTCAAGCCAAGGTGCCTGAGACTTCGGTCATCCGGGATGTCTTGGGTCCATCGCGCTGGATTGATGTTCGCGGAAGTGGACGCGATAAGTATTCGCCTGAGGAAGGCGAGCAAGTGGTCGCGCTCCTGCGAGCGTTGCACGCAGCCAGCATCGATCCTGATCTCTATATCGTCACGCCATTTGTCGTGGTGCAGGACGAACTTCGAGATTTAGCCCGTCGCTCGGGCTTGCTCAACGGCTGGGTGGACAACCCTTACGAGTGGACTAAAGAGCGCATTGGCACCGTGCACACAGTCCAAGGCCGGGAAGCGCAAGCCGTGATCTTCGTATTGGGTGCTCCGCAGTCTTCCCAGCACGGTGCGAGAGGATGGGCTGGATCGACGCCAAACCTCCTCAATGTTGCAGTCACGCGCGCCAAGGAGGCGGTGTATGTCATTGGCAATCGATCGCTTTGGTCAGGAGCCGGGCACTTCGCGATGCTGGACCAGATGCTTTGACAAGAACGATCTGCCTCAAGCGAAATTTTGAACGAAGCCTTTCTTTCAGAAACACGCCATGAGCATCTCCAAGAAAAGGTCAGCCAAGCGATCTATGCATTCCGAGCTTACACAACCGACTGGGATCGGATAGTCCGAGCTAAAGTGGCCCTAACAAGAATGGAGGCTCCGCAACATGGTAGTTCTCATCAAGGATCAAACGGATCTAGTCGAGTGGATCAAAGGCCAGGATGCTGACCTTGATCTTGCAGTTGCGTTTTGGGGAAAGAGCGCGTCAACAGTTTTGCAACTGAACAAGCCTGGCCGAATCGTTCGCGTCATCTTGGAGCTAAGCCAGGGAGCTACAAACATCGCAGAAGTCAGGATCCTGATGACGCTGAGCGGCGTCCAGATCAAGACACTGGATCGCCTCCATGCCAAGGTTTACATCGGCACAGATGAGATGGTGATCGGGAGTGCGAATGCATCATCTGGCGGACTTGGTGTCGCCGGATTTGAACACTTGCACTGGAAAGAGCTTGGCTTGCGCACCAGTGACCAAGCATCATTGGCTGAGGCGAAGGCTTGGTTCGAAGTGTTGTGGAGTGACGCCAGGACGATCGAACCGACTGAGCTTGATCGTCTAGAGAAGCTCCAAGAGATCAGAAAGAAGCAAGCCGTTCCGATGGTCTCCAACGGTTCAACGCTGGACGCTTTGAAGAAGCATCCTGAGTTCTTCGCTGATCAAGCGATTTGGGTGACTGTGGTGACCAGCAAGCTGAGCGATGCACAAGAGAAGAAGCGGCAGGAGCGGCAGCTTGAAAATCCTGACATCGAGGTCTACGCGTATGCCCAATGGCGCAAGATGCCTCAGAACGCAACCATCATTAGCTTCACTTGGTATCCGGGGGAGAAGTTCAAAGCCGACAAGCCGCTCATCTATCAAACGCCCGATGGACGTCAACGTGGTGAGATGCAATACATCCAGCCAGGAAAGCTTCCTTGGTTTGAACTCGGCGATCTCAAGCAGTGGGAGAGTGCCGTCATCAAGTTCCGCGATAGCAACCTTGCGAAGTGGAAGCGCGAACATGGCATCTACATGCGGCTAAGAGATTTTAGGGAATACATCCTCTAATCAACCCTCCATCGACCTGAAACGGAGCGGCACACGTGACCGAGTTAAATGATGTTCAGCGCTTCAAGCTTCGTAACCGCGTCCTTCTGGATGTTGAGGCTGAACTCACGGATGACGACAAATATCAGGTGGGTCGCTACAAACTCTATCGCGCCATCAAAAATCATATCCCTAGCCTGCCCTCAGCCCCTTACCATGATCCGCTCCGAGATTTGGCGAGCATCCCAGGGGCTGCCATGGTTTTCAGTGAGTGCTTAGCCCGCGCTCTTCGTGAACTTGCGAACCATATCAACACCTTTGGGTCCATGATCAAAAAGTTGGAGGCTTGGGATCTGCTAATCGAACGCCTTGATGACGAACAGATCTTTTCCCTGTCACTTGAGCACATTGAGCCTTTGGCCAATCTTGCGATATCCGCGCCCCAGTCTCTACGAGGCCAATTGATCTTCGCAGCGGTTGAGTGCGGAGCATTGGCCAACCCATTTGTAGGAAAGGAGCATGGATGGAATGGAAAGAGCAATGTCGACATGCGCGTTGCCAAGAAAGTTGCAGGTCACTGGTCAGCATGGCCCGCACTGGCCGCAGCTCTCTCAGCTCTTCAAGTTGAAGAACTAAACGAAGCCAGTAGTAATTTCAGGAATGACTATCAGCATGGGGCTCCGCGATCATTGATCATCGGGATTACAACGCGCACGACCTGGATAGATCAAGGAGAAGGAAAGCTTGGATGGGGCATAAGCAACGAGGATCCGATCAAGCTTAGAGAGATCATCCCTCATCTTAAGAGTGCGCATTCTAAAGCCCTGAAAGCTTTAGATGCCTTCCACGAACTCTCCAAAGAATGGGCTGCTGCTATGCCGCCCCTTCCCCAATGATGATCAAATTTTGGGACTCACCGTGGCACAGTAGGGGTCAAGGGTCACCATGACGACTACAGCTCACTAATGTTAGGAACCCCATCCTCGTAGTCGCACGCAATGAGCGTGCCGGTTTTATCTTCGATGCGATGGATCTCGGGAGCGCTGAACCACTCTTCGAA
Source organism: Xanthomonas sp. D-109 (assembly GCF_017746095.1). NCBI lineage: Bacteria > Pseudomonadati > Pseudomonadota > Gammaproteobacteria > Lysobacterales > Lysobacteraceae > Xanthomonas > Xanthomonas sp. D-109. Next base: position 160,818 of record NZ_JAGHWV010000026.1, on the reverse strand, counting down.
ATCGAAGTCCCTGTTTGCAATTGTATTGACATCGCATTGAGCAAGCGCATCCTGTGGCGAGCTTGCTTCGACTGTCATGTAGTGGGCGACTTGAACAATCGCATTGATCTCGATGACGTATTTCATGCTGCTCTCCGTGCTTGGCGACCCACCAAGCTTCGGAACGCAATTTATGCATCAGGCCCGGATAGCTACAGGACTAGGTCGTCCCGGATCGCTGAACAGTCATTCATTCATCCGTCGCCGGCAATCCTTGCGGCGAGATGCATCAGGCAGTCAATGCGTCTTAGGGCGACCGACCGCGCGGAGTAGGCCTCGTCTCTTCTTCAAGATCTTGGCGATCCAGCAAGGCCATCTGGGCTGCATGGACCGCCATCAGATGCGAGCGGTAGGCGTTTCGCCAGCGCCTCTTCTCAGGGCTTGATTGCCATGGCAGCTCCAAGGCCTGATCGATGGTCAGGGCCAAGATCGTTGCGCCTTGCTGGAAAGCGTCTTCAATCGCACTCATGTCGAGCCCCGTGATTCCTGCATGCGAGATCACGCTCTTGATCTTGTCGGGCGACTCTCGGATCACGATGAAGGGAATGCCCTTCCCTGTTCTGCCGAACTTGCCCGAAATCGGCTCTTGGATCTGCTCTCGAGCTTTGGTGACCTGGGCATACCACGTCAGCAAGTCCACCTTGGTGATGGATCTTGGTGTGCTTTTGCTCACTGCAAAGGGATTGCCATGCTCTCGTTTGAGCTTGTCGAACTGACGCCTTGGGATGCTAAGGTAAAACTCGGCCATCGGCTGCGTGAAGCGCGTTGTGCTCGGTGAGCGATCAAGTCGCTGCTTCAGGCCATCAAAGTCTCGACTGGCAATGGTAGCTAAACGCTCATGGCGCTTGGCGATAACTTCAAGCGCTGCACGGAGAAATCCCTCTTCGAAGCTTTCCGCCTTGCTGATGTTCGTCATCGCCTCTCCCAGCATTCGCACGCGTGATGGCCACACAAGACATGGCGAATTGATGGCTGCATGTTGACAATTTTCATCTTCGCGAGCTAGTTCACACCTTAGCCAATCGGCGGTTGACCCGCTTAGCGTGCTGTTAGATACATGTCTCAACCGCGTGCCACTCCGTGGCAAAGGGGCGCGGTTGTTGTATCTCCCATCACACCGGCACCGAGCCGGTTTCGGCTGTCTGCTTTACCTCCGTCAATTTGCGCGTTGCTCAACAGGCACGGCCTTGTCCGTGCGTGTTGGGTTCATGCGCCCTGCCCAACCACATGGAGAAGTGCACTATGCGATTCCGGATCTTCCTCGCCGTCTTCTTGTTCACCACTGCCAGCGCTGCAGCGCAGGCCCAGGTTGTCACCCTCAACAAGGGTGGCTTCATCCTGACTTACGACTGCACCGAGCACACGGCCACACGATACGAATACTCGCTCAACGCCGACACCGGGTCAGCCGCGCGTCCGTCTGACTTCAAGCTCGATACGACGCTTCCGAACGGTTGTGGTGGTCAGACGTCGACCAAGTCTTATGCGAGCGTGCGCTCGGGCTACGATCGCGGCCACTTGGTCACGTCCAACCACATGGACTACAACTCGACTTACATCGTGCGCGCCAACCTGATGTCGAACATCGTGCCGCAGGTTTCGGGTTTCAACCAGGGCATTTGGGTGCAGGCGGAGAACGTCGCCGAGTGCTACCGCGACATCAAACCGGTGAAGGTCTACGGCGGCGTGGTCTTTGGCGACACGTCGAACGACTACTTCCTGTCGAGCCATGGCATCCGCACGCCGGAATACTTCTGGAAGACCATCATCACGACCGATCCGAGCACGGGCGCTGAGAAGGCCATCAGCTGGATCATCCCGAACCAGACTGGCCTGGGCAGCCTGGACGACTACATCGTGTCAATCGCTGATCTCGAAGACCTCATTGGCGCGAGCAATGTCGGCATCACTGCATCGTCTGCGGTCAAGAACATGCTGCCGGCGACGACTTGGAAGCTGCCGAGCAATTGCGATCTGAGCTGAGCACACGCCGGCTTCGCAACGCGTTCCCTCGAAGGCCCTGGGTCACCACCTGGGGCTTTCTCTTCACTGGGCAAGGGATAGCTACGAGGGGAGTCCCGCTCAATCGGTAGCATCCGCTCAACTGGTGGCGTCGCCTTGCAGCACAGGCAGCGGCTGGCCTGCAGCAGAACCAATCGGCAGGCGGGATTCGGCCCCAGGGGTCACAACGATGACGGTAATGACATCGTCTTGCAGCGAGTTGATCTGGACAAACTTCAACCCCGCCTTCTCGAACACATAGGCCTTGAACAGCGGCGAGAGACTTACGTTTGGCTTGCCAAGTGGCACGCGCTCTCCCATGCCCTCGATGACATCGGCAGGGTTAAATGTCGGCTCCACCGCCTTGCACAGCGGTGATAGCCCAGCACCGACCATCGCCAGTCCGAGCGCTACTCCGTAATGGACTCTCATCGATCGTTCCTTGAGGTAGGGAGCTAGGTAGACGCTACTGCTGGGCAGAAGGGGCCGCAAGCGCCGCCCGTAGGCACTGAAAAACCGTCTACAAGATTGGACAAATGCACTCTTCAATCGATGGCCTCGGTGCCCTACCGGCCCTCGAAGACCGCGAAAAGCAAGAGTGTCAGCCAGAGCATCCTAGATCGACCGGATGACCAACGGAACCAGCACGGCAAAATCTTCTATGCACCCACAAAAAAGCCCCGATCAACTCGGGGCTTTTCGCCTGCTACCTATCAAGTAGATCAGTCAGGATACTTGGGAAACCTCAATCCTTCTTGGGCGGGCCACCGAAAAATCCCAGTTCGATCCACAACGCCAAGGCGCGCACAGCAATTTCTAGCGAGTGACTGTCTTCATATCTTCCTAGACGCAGCGCCGCCAATGACTGGACCTCAGGCGGCATCATGAATGCCGCTTTCTTCTCGCCTTTAGCTCTCTTCTTGACGACGAAGCTAAACGGCATCAAAGGCCAATATCGAATGGTCGGCCATGTATGAGTCGCATATACCCTAGTGAGGGATGAAGGCTCCATCTGCGCCGAGATCTTGGCACCATCGCTTCCTACCCCAGAGAAATGAAGCAGCCCATCTTTTTCGCCGGCAACAGATAGCCCAACTTTCGCAAAGGCGTCTCTTGCTACCTCGTTGAATATTTGCTTCCGCGCAACGATCGCTTCGCCTCCTTTCAAATCGATGGCCGGTCCACGTGTGACGACGCAGAGATTCTCAACCTCTTGTTCGACGCTTTCTTGATAGGCCGGCAGATGCGCTGAGAGCATCTGTCCGAGTTGCTCAGGAAAGAACCGCACGAGCAAATTGCGCTTTCGCAAGAAATCCAGAATAGGATCATCCAAGATAAGCCCAACAGCCTTATTCACCTCATCCCGAGAGGTGGCACTCCACTCATCAAGTTGGACACCAAGCTCACTCTCCCTTTCCTTAGCGGCAACAAAAAGTTCCGGAGACGACTGATTTTCAACAAATTTATGGTAGCTGTCGGGCCCAAAAATAGTCGTCGCGAGAGCCGTCTCACCTTGGATGCTGGAAAATCCCCGATCGGCGAAAATCTCGTCAATCGGGGCCAGGCCTAGCTTTTCGTTCGAAATTTGCAAAATGAAGATCGCCCTTACTTTTCCGGATACAACCGGTTTTCGAATGTGGGCAAGACATACCAAGGCGAGACGTTTTTCATGTCCCTCAAGGTGCGATCAATCTCTCGACCCACTGGGTAATCCACCAAGTCCGCCCTATAAAAAACCAAGCCCGTGTTACCCGGGTGTGTATCGTGATAGAGCGTTAGTTCATAGACTTGACGCAAAAAGCCCCTGCCAACCTGGACGGTTCCAAGATAATCGCCGTCTTTGAAAAGATTACCAGTTGACTGACCGGCAGTCCAGCCTGTGCACATCTTACTCTTCTCGTCTGTGACAGGCCTGTTCGCAGACTTCAAGTAGCGAGCTATCTGAGGCTTTGCTATCCGGCGGTAAAGCTCTTCGTTATCACGATTTGAGATTGGCTTCAACTCAAAGACAGTCTTGTTGACTGGATCATAAGCGTCAGGGCGACCGCTTTCAAAGGTTCCGAAATACGTGTCGTTGGCTCCGTATCCCATGCCGGTGACTTTTGCGCTGAAATAGTAATGCGCGCCTATGCCCACCATCAGCTTATTCCACCAGCCAGGGACCTCAGCACCCGCAGGCTCCCACTCCAACCCGAGCGGATCGGCAGCCGAAAACGGCTGAGAACCCGCATAGCTGAAAGTAGAAACGCCTCCATTTAATCCTATGGGATCGGATTGAATATAGCGACCACTAACCGGATCATAATCCCGAAATGCGTTCTGGTTAAGGCCGCTGGCGGGGTCATATAGCTGGCCCGGATAGCGCATATCCAGAGAAAATCCAGACCCGTCCATGTCCGGATCTTCGTTTGGAGGACTCGCTCCAAAAGACTCGCCCATCAAATCCCATTTCCACACTGCCTTGTCTTGGGAGGGGTCAATGACGACACGTGGAGTGCCAAGATGATCTGCCTCCACATACTTCAAACGATTGTTTGAACTACTGGCACCTTGCAGCAGGCCAACTGGCTGGTCGTCAAGCCAGATCGCTTGCTGGACGGCTTGCCCGGCACCATCGAAGTCACCCAACCAATGACCCGCAGGGTCGTAAAGCCTGTGAATTGCGCCATTTGCGGTGGTGCGCTTCGCCTGCTGACCATGGCCGTTATAGACGTATGTTCCAAGCACGGCACCGCTGGCTTTGGCTTCGGACATCCGACCAGCGTCGTTGTAGATGAACTCTTTCGAAGCTCCCCCAATCGACGTCGTGTTGCCAGAGCTATCGTAGGAACGCGCCTGCCCAGCGATGCTCGACAGCCGATTGGTGTTTGCCTGATACGAGTAGGCCTGGTTACCGGAGGCTGTTGACAACCCGGAGCGATTTCCAACCGCGTCATAAGAATAGGACTCGATCGAAACCCCAGTCGCGCCGTCTCGGAAGTGCGTGAGTCGTCCTACACCATCGTAGTCCAGCGTAGCGCGCTGCGTCGTTCCAGCAGCATAGCCAAGCCCAACCAAGCGCCCCGATGCGTCATAGCTTAGGCCTACATCAATGCCACCGTTCCCAGCGTCCTTGATCGATTTGGCCCGATAACTGCCATCAAAAGTCCGCGACAAGGTTCTGCCGTTGCCGTAGGACCAAGCGATAGCAGGCCCGAAGGGCGCATAAGTCACCCCCTCAAGCAGCGTCTCCACACCGGTGCTTGGCGTATCGACACGCAGAGCAGAGACACGCCCCTGCGCACCGTAGGCATAGTTGACGATTGAGCCGTCCGGATAGGTTCTTGAAGAAATCCTTCCTGCGGCGTCATAGGTGTCTACAAAACTCAGAAGCGTGCCGTCACTTGCGGTGAAAGACGTCCGCACCAAGTCTCCGAAACTGTTGTAGCAGTATTTCGTCTCGCCACTCTGATCCAGCATGCGAGTCAATCTTCCCACGGCGAATGCCTCCGCCTGAGCACAGCTATTTTGCACCTCGTCATACACATACTGGATTAAGGCGTCGCTACCGGACTTTACTGAGGTCAGACGGTTGAGCGCATCAAAAGTTCGGGTTGTGACCACACCACGCGCGTCCGTCGTCTCAATCCTATTGCCAGCAGCATCTACGCCATGTGTGCTGATCCCCGTGTCCGGGCTCTCAATTCCGACAGAATCGCCAAGCGTATTGAACGAGTAAGTTGTGGTCAGTCCATTGGGATCCTTCACCGAGTCCAGGTTGCCCAACGGATCATAATGGTAGTCAGTTTTCTGATTAAGTCCCGTCGCGTCCCTTACAGCCTGCGTCAGTCGTCCTAACTCATCGTAGTGCCGTTCATCAACGATGTTCAACGCCGACGTGGTCGAGGTCAGGCGGCCCTCGGCGTCATACCCCAACTCGGTCGCGTTGCCATCATGATCGGCCTGGGTCACAGCCTGGCCCAACGAGTTGTAGATCGTGGAATTCTGACGACGCACCACGTTGTTGCTATCGGTTACAGTCTCCTGGATACGATTTCCATCGTTGTCCAATGTGTAGGCAAGCTGTGCCCCGGAATTGTCGGTGACCTTTATCAGGCGCCAAGCGGCATCGTAGTCGAACTTCCTCCAAGTGCCGTCCGGGCTTGTGATTTGCTTAACTTTCCCGGTTGGCCAATACTCATATAGCGTGACCCGATCATACGATGACGGCGCGCCTTGGGCTCGAATGGTGACGGAAGATACATCGCCTCTCGGTGTATACGTAGTAGACGTCACAACCCCGTTTCTATCTTTGGCCGAGGTCAAGCGCCCCATTGGGTCATAGGAAAGCATCTCGGTGCTTTGCCCCAGAGCATTAACCACCTTCCATAGATCGCCCTTGCGATAAGCGCAAGCACCACCGGTTGTGCAAGAAGGATCGTCAGAGGCGTAGTAGAGATACTGCGTGACATCGTTCACGTCGAGGCGCGGACCATCAATTGCCTTGAGCAGCCCTAAAAGCGGACAGTTGCCACCCGCTGCAACATCCGCAGCCTCACAGTAGGAGTAGGTGGTGGTTCTTTCTCCAACCCCGCCTGCACCTATCTGGCTTGCCGCTGCCAGTTGGAGCCTCCCATTTCTGATGAATTCGGTGGACCCACCAGCATCCTGCACGCTTGCCACGCGGTTTGACTGGTCCATGATGCGTTCGACAACGACACGCTCTGATGGTGTTCCCGCCGCTTCGGTTCTGCTTTGCAAACGATAGCTCGTCCCATTTACGGACTCTGACGAATACGCATAGTTGGTCACAATCCCCGATCGACTAGTCGATGAGGATAGGCGCCCTGCGTTCGGGCTATTGGGACCATAATATGAATATGTCCGCGTTCCCGCCGAATCAGCGATCGAGGTTATCTGCCGAGAGCCTCCTACCGTGGTAATTGCATAGGTCTCAACTTCGCCCAACGCATTGGTGACCTGAGCACCACTTGGCGTGTAGGTGATGGAGGTCGCCCCGACACCGCCAGCCAGGTTGCTGCTTATTGCGCGCCCCTTTGCATCGTAGGTGAAGGTGCTTTGTCTTGATCCAGACTCGTCGGTAATTCCAGTCAAATGCCCCCGGAAGCGACTGTCTTCATAATGGTAGATGCGCGAGTTTCCATCGGGGTATATCACCGACTGGAGGATACGATCCGCATAGGCGAAGGACGCTAGGACCACGCCTGAGGATTCGATCGATGTGATCAATGCGCCACTCGAATCGTCGCTATACTTATATTCTATATACCTGCCCTGCCCGGAGTGGACCTTCCAAAGCCTCGAGTATTGGTCATACTCGTAGTTGAGTGTCCGTCCATTTTCTTGGACAAACGACTGCAAGCGTCCACTCTGGTCAAACTGATAAATTCCTGAGGCTCTTCTCAGATCCCAGCCCGTGCTCGACGAGACCAAGACATCTCCGCTTCCGTCAGTGGCAGAGTAGCTTGTGCTGTCTACTGGGGCGAAGGTGGTTGTGTAGCCCGCGCCATTGATCAGGATGGCGCTCGCTGTGGTTACGTTTAGTCTTAATCTATGACTGTCCGACCAACCGTGACCGTAGGCACCAGCCTGGGTTGAATAGCCCGAGTGGTAGGATCGAGTTAGGTCGATCCAGGCCAAACTTGCGTCACTCTCCTGCTCTACTTGCTCTCCTGTCTTGATATCGCAGGGGTCACCAACCTGGGCACTCGGCGCGCCTTCGTCAGCTTGACATTCGGATTTCTGCGTGACGATTGATGCGATAGCCCATTCGTTGACGCAGCCGCCGAACGCGTTCTTCCAGTTGGTAAAATATTGCTGTGGCGGACAGTCGTAATATCTAGTCCGCACGAGCTGCATATGATCTTGACGCAAGTCGCAATCGTCTGAAGAGTAGCGCGTCAGCGTGTAATCCTTGTTCTGCGCTTGACCACCATACGTCCCATCAGAATCGGTCGCATACCAGTCGCTGGTTAACTCGATACTCGGATATGGGCACGTCGGCTCGTTGGAGTATGTTATATCCAGCTGCTCTTGCAGCGCTTCTTGTTCAGTTGGCCAGGAGTTAGCCATCTGATATGCCCACTCTTTATCGTTGGGCTGCTTTATCCCTATCCAATAATTGATCTTAATGAGCCCTTGCCCTATATCCTCAACATCCCTTATCTCTTTAACATAAGAGAATATTCCATCATAAAATGATGCAGGCGCTGGGATAGTCGAGATAGCTGCTTCAGCTTCTTGCTGAGTTTGGTATATGCCAACCTGCTGTCCGTTCAAATCATAAAGAGTGAAAGTCTGATCACTCTCTTGCGCAAGGCCCGTCTGAGCGACAAGCAAAAGCAGTAATGAAATGACAGCCAGTGCCGCATTCTTGATCTTGTTCATCGCAACTCCTTTTTGCGAAGCGCGCCGTTCGATCTATTGAGATCGATAGAACAGCACTCCTAGCAATCCATGCCATTTGGCGGGCTAAACCGCCGACATTGTTAGCACGGCCGCATGCGAGGATCAAGTGACCGCCGTCGCATTATGAGCGCGCTATACAGTCCACTTGCAAAAAAGCCCCGATCAGCTCGGGGCTTTTTTGCCTACTGTTTATTGCAAGATCAGCCCGGATATTTGGGGAATTTTTCGTCCGGGTGGTTCTTTTTCCACTCTTGATAAGCCGAGGTTCCTTCCCAAGCCTTGAACGCCAAGGGCGTGCGTCCGCGACCAGACCAAGTCTCTTGAGTGTGCGGAAGCCAGTATTTTGGAGCCACTTCCTTTTTAGAGGTAGCTGCCTTCTTGGGCCTTGCCGCACCATTGATCACAAAGCCGGCAATTTCGGAGCGCTGCTTGGCATTGAAATACTCAGCAAACTCGCCGAGCAGCTTCACCACTTCGGTGAAAGCCTCGGTAGCCTGATCTTGCCGCAGTTGGGCTTCTTGCTCTTCCAGCTTGCGAAGCTCTTCCTCCAGCTTGGCTTTGGCGGAGGTGATCGATTCCAAAGATTTTTTACTCACAGACGCCCTTTAATAAGATAGAACCAACGGCTTGACATGCTCCGTTATTCGATTAAAAAAAGCAAGCCACCCTCATCGACGACACTAACATGAAAGTTGAAGAATTTTGGAATAAAGCCTTTCTTGCAGCGCTCACCCGCCTACCTGCTGACGATGCAAAGACGGAAGCTGACAAGGCAACCGAGTTATGCATTATGCGGTGGCAGAGAAATACTCAATCCTGGATTCCGTCTCATATTCATCGGTGGCAGAATGTGGAAATATCAGCCATGCCCCCTACAACCCGAGGCGAGGAACGAAAAAGACCATCTAAAATATCGTTTGTGCCCTCAAAAAATTTGCTACTTGCTCTTTTAAAACTTCGAGGCTTGAACTTACGCTCACGACACTTCCGGTAGCTGGATGCAAAACCCACAAATTCTCGTCAGGCTGGAACTTGCTTTCAGCCACTCCTGCAGCGCCCCATGCAATAACCAAAGCTATTTTAACGGGCACTCCTGGGTTCCAATTTCGAACCAAATTACTTCCTGTCGGCCAAGCTGACTTCGGTGTAGAAGCGGCCCAATTTTTTTCGCTCTGCAGTCCATTTTCGCGCACAAATGATTGCAGGCCTTCTGTACCAGAGATAGAACTGCACATACCAGCGAGAGGTGTATTGACGTCTTTGAAGTAACTAAACCATGATAATCTTTCACTATTAAGCGAAAGATCTACAAGCTGCACAATCGCCATGAGCCATCTCCTTAAATGTTAGTTTAGTTATTTATTTACCATGTTCAATTCATTTAAATTAAACACACCCTCAAGATAGCTGGGCAGCGTGATGCCAAGTGTAAATCGACTCAATGTCGCTACACGATCGGGCAAAGTCCGTCGATCGATGTAGAACTTCTCCAACACCCCCTGTCCTCGCGCGTGACCTGTGATTGCCGCAATGGCTGATGCTGATACGCCCGCCTCATCCAAACGCGACGCAATGGTGTGGCGAAAGCCATGAAATCCTTGCCCCTTCGCCGTGATCCCTTGACGTTTAATGTAGACGGAAAACTGTCGACTCAACTGTCGACCAAAGCCCAGTCCGGTGCTGTTGGGCAGATGAGGAAAGATCTGCGTGTGTCCTGCTTGGCGCACCTCATCGATATAGATCAGAAAACCCGCATCGATCACCGGCTTGGCCAACGGCACGAAACGGCGGCTGTTCTTGTTCTTGACGCTTTGGCCCTTTCCACCTTGTCGCACGAAGAACCCTGGCACCCCATCGATCGTGTCGATGTCCTCCACCCGAAGCTGCGCGATCTCATTCACGCGTGCACCTGAGTAAAGCCCGAGCATCGGACCAAACCATCTGTGCGGATACTTTTTAGCCCATGCCGGGAAGGCGACAGGGTCGAAGATGGCCTTCAACTCGGCATCCGTGAAGGGCTCACCTGTGTCATCTGCGTCAGGCGTGGCAATCGCGCGGATGCCTGCCAATGGATTGCTTGGCAAAAGGCCTGCTGACACGAGCGACACGAAGAACACCGACAAGCGCTGACGGTGCTTGGCAACCGTCCAGGCGGCAGGCTCGGGAACTTGATTGGCTTGGGCAAGCGCCACGACCTCCATGACCGCAAGGCCCTTGTAGGGTGCGCGCTTGGTCGCATTCGACGGCCACCACCGCACGACATCAAAGAAGGCGCGCACATGGTCTGCTGTTAGCTCGGACACCGCTATGTCTTGCCCCACGGCGCCCGCGAACAAACGCAGCGAGTGACGGCTTTCAAGCACGGTCTTGCTGTGGAGCTTGGCGCGACCCAAGTCCCCCAAGTGATCGGCAATCGCTTTGGACAACAGCGGGCCAGACGCTTTGGTCTTTCCGGTGCGCCAGCCACTTGGCTTGTTGGTCGCGGCATTTCCGCTGGCTGGCTCACGCAACAACTCAGCGAACAATGCTGCGTCTTCGGGGGTATCGATCTGGGCTCTACCCAAATGCGTGCCATTAGGCAGCGTCACATCGGTCAATGTGAGTTCGCGCAGTCCTTGCTCTCGAATGCGGCGCAGCACTTCGTCCAGATCCACCGGGTTCCCCTGCCTCAATGCTTGGAACGCGTTCGATAGTGCCATCCCCATGTAGGCAGACACCAGACGCGCAGCATCGCCGGGGCGAAGATGGAGAGGACGAACGAGATATCGCGAGCCGACTTGCCCCCGCAAATCAGCAGGAACCAAGAAGCGCACATAAAGGCCTGATGGCCGATGCAGCAAGAAGGGCTTGGGCAAAAACGATACCTCAAACGATACCTTGGGAGGTCGTTCGAGGCGGTCTTCAGTCGGGAGAAATAGTCAGCGCGGTCAAGAACTTAGCGCTAGCATTCGCGAGACTGGAGCGGGCGATGGGAATCGAACCCACGTCAGTAGCTTGGGAAGCTACAGCTCTACCATTGAGCTACGCCCGCGTTGCCGGTGCAGTCTATGCGCTGGGCCGGGGGTTGCGCAAGAAATCGGGGGGATGCGGCTGCAGCGCGCCGTGTTCCCGAAGCGGCCGGCGATCATGCCCCGGCAAATGCGAAAGGGGCTTCAGTCCCGACGGCTCGCACTCCGAGGCGTCGGGGCTGAAGCCCCTCCCACAACAGGCATGGCTGCCCTTGTACGGCACGTCGCTCGCCCTACCCTGCCCGGCGCGTAGCCGGGCAAGGCGGGCGAACTCGGCGTTGCTTAGAAGCTGCCGCCGAAGTTCACGAACAGCGAGGTGTCGTGCGCGCGCGACTGGCCGGTGGTGGCGGCGATGCCGACGTTGCTCTCCAGGCCCCACATCTTGGTCCGCGCGCCCAGCACCACCGAGGCGTAGTTGCGGTCGAAGTTGATGCCCGGCACCGCGTACTCGCCCAGGTCGGACATGGTCTGCAGGTACGCAGTGGCTTCCTGGTTCTTCTTGAACTCGTGGTCGTAGGTGGCCTGCAGGTACGGCTTCACCATGCCGGCGTCGATGCTGGCCTTCCAGCCGATGCGGCCGACCATCGACTCGACGTCGCGGTCGCTGTAGCCCAGCGCGCTGGAGTTCGGGTTGCTCTCGGCGTAGCCGTCGAGCTTGACCTTCTGCCAGATCGCCGCAGCCACCGGGCCGTGCCTGAAGCTGCCTTCGCCGAACTCGTAGCCGCCCTGCAGCGCCGCGGTCAGGTTGCTGCCGTCCGGCGAGCCCTTGTGCTCGATGGTGGCCGGGCCGAGGTTGACCTTGCGGGTGACGTCGTAGCTCAGCCAGGTGTAGCTGACCTGGGCGTTGACCCAGGCATGCTCGCCGTACCAGCCGGCGAAGCCGCCGAGGGTGCTGTCGTCCTGGGTGTAGTCGCCGCCGCGGTTGCCGAAGTCGGCATCGGTGCGACCGAAGCCGCCGAAGCCGCCGAACACCCACTCGCCACGCGACCAGTCCACGCCGAACAGGCCGGCCGGCGCCAGGCCGTCGTACAGGTCGCCGTGCTGGTAGCGCTGCATGTCGCCGCGCAGGTTGCCCCACCAGCGCACGCCGTCCGCTTCCGGGCGGCCATCGACGTGCCAGGCGACCTGGTCGGCGCGCGAGCGGCCGACCATCTGCGCCGAGTGCGTCAGGATCTGCTGGGTACGCGGGCCTTCCAGGATCGACAGCGCGTACTGCGCCAGCAGTTCGTGGGTGCGGCCGGTCGGGTGCACGCCGTCGGCGAACACGTAGGTATCGGCGGCATCGGCGCTGACGTAGCTGGTCGGGTTGCAGGTCAGCGACTGCGCGGTGATCTGCGGCTGGCAGGCGGTGCCGGTGACGTTGGTGAAGCCGTAGGTGCCCGGATTGGCCACCACTTCCTGCAGCAGGTGGAAGGTGTCGACCGGGATCACCCGCAGCCCGGCGCTCTTGAGGCCGGAGAACAGGGCGGTGTTGTACGCGGTGGCCAGGGCGGTGCCCTGCGCCATCGCCGCGGCGCCGCCGGCGCGGAAGCGCGGGGTGATGCCGACGTCGGGCAGGTTGTTGACCATGACATAGCGCGCGCCGGCGTTCTGCAGGCTGGCGACGATGCCGACTTCGGCGGTCACGGCGTTGCCGATGGTGGTCTGCACCGGCGCCCCGCCGGCGATGGCGAACAGGTCGTTGGCGCCGCCCCACACCGAGTACAGCGCATTCGGGTCGGCCTTGCCGCCGTTGGCGGCCAGGTAGTTGCTGGCCTGGGTGGCCAGCGACGGCGCCACGCCCAGCGCGCTGGCGTTGGCCACGCCGACGCGCGCGTTGCCCGCGGCATAGTCGTCGCCGATCTGGCCATTGCCGTTGGCGGCGGCGTTGGTGCCGTAGTACTCGGCCACGTACTGCGCCCAGACGAAGTCCGGGTTGGTGGTGAACTGGCCGGTCACCGCACGCACCGAGGCCGGCAGCAGCGGTCGGTAGTAGCCGGCGTCGGTCAGGCTGTCGCCGAAGAACACGGTGCGGCTGTAGGTGGTGGACTGCGCGAACGCAGGCGCGGCGGCGAGCACGATCGCGGCGGCAAGCAGCGAGCGGAGCGGACGGATAGACGACGTCATGGAAGCCCTCCCGGGCACAGATGGAACACGAGAAATGAAGCCAAACTAGGGAGCGGCCGCACCATACGTCGCCGCATGGCCGACATCATTCCACCTATGCCGGACATGCTCACGTTGCACTGCCGCAAATGACACGACTCGCGCGCCAGTGGCACGCATTGCACAATGATGGCATGAACATCGAATTGAACGGCAGACAATGCACGCTGGCGCCGGCCACCACGGTGGCCGCGCTGCTGCAGGCCGAAGGACTGGGGCAGCGTCGGGTCGCGGTCGAGGTCAACGGCGAGATCGTGCCGCGCGGCGCGCACGCCACGCACGAACTGCACGCCGGCGACCGGGTCGAGATCGTGCACGCGCTCGGCGGGGGCTGAATCGGGCGGCTGCGCGCCGCGGCGCGGGCTCGGCAGGGCCGGTGCGATGGGCGATAATCCGCCGATGAACGCTCCCGCCCCCCACGATGCGCTGGTGATCGCCGGCAAACCCTATCGTTCGCGCCTGCTCACCGGCACCGGCAAGTTCGCCGATCTCGAACAGACCCGCCTGGCCACCGAGGCCGCCGCCGCGCAGATCGTCACCGTGGCGATCCGCCGCAGCAACATCGGCCAGAACCCGGGCGAGCCCAACCTGCTCGACGTGCTGCCGCCGGAGCAGTACACCATCCTGCCCAACACCGCCGGCTGCTACACCGCCGAGGACGCGGTGCGCACCTGCCGGCTGGCGCGCGAACTGCTCGACGGCCACAACCTGACCAAGCTGGAAGTGCTGGGCGACCAGCGCACCCTGTTCCCGGACGTGGTGCAAACGCTCAAGGCCGCGGAAATCCTGGTCGCCGATGGCTTCGAGGTGATGGTCTATACCAGCGACGACCCGATCCTGGCCAAGCGCCTGGAGGAGATCGGCTGCGTGGCGGTGATGCCGCTGGCCGCGCCGATCGGCTCCGGCCTGGGCATCCAGAATCGCTACAACCTGCTGGAGATCATCGACAACGCCAAGGTACCGATCATCGTCGACGCCGGCGTCGGCACCGCCTCGGACGCGGCGATCGCGATGGAACTTGGCTGCGACGGCGTGCTGATGAATACCGCCATCGCCGGCGCGCGCAATCCGGTGCTGATGGCCAGTGCCATGCGCAAGGCGGTGGAGGCCGGCCGCGAGGCGTTCCTGGCCGGGCGCATCCCGCGCAAGCGCTACGCCAGCGCCTCCTCGCCGGTCGACGGGCTGATCGGGTGAGGCTGCAGGCATGACCGATCCGTTCTCCAGCGCCGGCGCCAAGACCCCGCCGAAACCCTTCACCGTCGAGGAAGGCCATCGCCAGGTGCGCAGCTTCGTGCTGCGCCAGGGCCGCTTCACCCCGGCACAGCAGCGCGCGTTCGACGCGCTGTGGCCGCGCTTCGGCCTGGACTACCACGGCCAGCCGCGCGATCTGGACGCCACCTTCGGCCGCAGCGCGCCCAAGGTGCTGGAGATCGGCTTCGGCAACGGCGCCGCGCTGCGCCATGCCGCGCAGCACGACCCCAGCCGCGACTACATCGGCATCGAGGTGCACGCGCCAGGCGTGGGCCGCCTGCTCAACGCCCTGGCCGAGGACAGCGCCGACCACGTGCGCCTGTACCACCACGATGCGGTGGAGGTGCTGCAGCACGAGATCGCCGACGGCAGCCTGGACGAGGTGCGCATCTACTTCCCCGACCCCTGGCACAAGAAGCGCCACAACAAGCGGCGCCTGCTGCAGCCGACCTTCGCCGCGCTGCTGGTGCGCAAGCTGCGCGCCGGCGGCCGCCTGCACTGCGCCACCGACTGGGCCGACTACGCCGAACAGATGTGGGACGTGCTCGACGCCACCCCCGGCCTGGTCAACCGCGCCGGCCCGCGCGGCCACGTGCCGCGCCCGGACTGGCGCCCGCAGACCCACTTCGAGACCCGTGGCCAGAATCTGGGGCATGGGGTGTGGGATTTGTTGTATGACCGGGAATCGGGAACGGGGAATCGGGAATCGGAAGCGGGTTCGCCTGCCGCTCCCCGATAGCGACGACCTGCGACGACCGGCCGCTTCTGCCATTCTCCATTCCCGATTCCCCATTCCCGGCCTCGCATGGATACCGCGCTGACGCTGACCACCGATATGAAGCTCGTGCTCGGGCTGGTCGGCTTCACCATGGCGATGTTCGTGTTCGAGCGGATCCGCGCCGACGTGGTGGCGCTGGTGGTGCTGGTGGTGCTCGGGGTGACCGGCCTGATCGCGCCGGAGGAGCTGTTCAGCGGCTTCTCCGGTAACGCGGTGATGAGCATCATCGCCACCACCATCCTCGGCGCCGGGCTGGAGCGCACCGGCGCGCTGAACCGGCTGGCGTCGTGGCTGCTGCGCCGGGCGCGCGGGGTCGAGGAACGGTTGATGCTGCTGACCACCGCCATCGCCGGGCTCAATTCCTCGTTCATGCAGAACCCCTCGGTGATGGCGCTGTACCTGCCGGTGGCCTCGCGCCTGGCCGGACGCACCGGGCTGACCCTGCAGCGGCTGCTGCTGCCGATCGCCGCGGCCATCGTGATGGGCGGTGCGCTGACCATGGTCGGCAACTCGCCGCTGATCCTGCTCAACGACCTGCTGCAGTCGGCCAACAACAACCTGCCCTCGGGCATGGCCACCATCGAGCCGCTGCGCATGTTCGCGCCGCTGCCGATCGGCGTGGCGCTGCTGGCGGCGTCGCTGATCTATTTCCGCGTGCGTGGCGACAAGGCACTGGCCGAAGAGGAGCGGCTGATCAACGACGGCGTCACCCCGGCGCGCACCGAGAGCTATTTCGCCCGCACCTACGGCATCGAAGGCGACGTGTTCGAGCTGATCGTCAGTGCCGACAGCCCGCTGGTCGGCATGACCCTGGGCGAGGCCGAGACCGTGCACAACGCGCCGCTGCTGCTAGCCCTGAAGACCGGCAACGACACCCGCCTGGCGCCGCCGGTGGACATGCGCATCTGGGTCGGCAGCGTGCTCGGGGTGATGGGCGCGCGCCAGCAGGTCGCCGATTTCGCGCAGAACCAGTTCCTGCGCCTGTCCTCGCGCCTGCGCAACCTCGGCGACCTGTTCAACCCCAGCCGCGCCGGCATCTCCGAGGCGGTGATCCCGCCGACCTCGCGCTTCATCGGCAAGAGCGCGGCCGAGCTGCGCCTGCGCAAGCAGGCCGGGATCAGCCTGCTGGCGATCAACCGCGACAAGCAGGTGATCCGCGAGGACGTGCGCAAGGTAGCGCTGCGCGCCGGCGACATGCTGGTGTTTCACAGCATCTGGCAGGACCTGGCGCAGGCCTCGGAAAGCCGCGATTTCGTGGTGGTCACCGACTACCCCAAGGGCGAGCACCGCCCGCACAAGTTCAAGATCGCGATGACGATCTTCGCCCTGACCATCCTGATCGCGCTGACCTCCAGGCTGCCGGTGGCGCTGACCCTGATGACCGGCGTGGCCGGCATGCTGCTGACCGGCGTGCTGCGCATGGACGAGGCCTACGCGGCGATCAACTGGAAGACCGTGTTCCTGATGGCCGGGCTGATCCCGCTGGGCTGGGCGATGGACAGCAGCGGCGCCGCCGCCTGGGTCGCCGGCCATACCATCGCGCGCTTGCCCGAGGGCATGCCGGTGTGGGCGCTGGAGATCGCCCTGGGCCTGCTGACCACCGCGTTCTCGCTGGTGATCAGCCATGTCGGCGCGACCATCGTGATGGTGCCGATCGCGGTCAACCTGGCGCTTGCGGCCGGCGGCAATCCCACCGCGTTCGCGCTGATCGTGGCGCTGTCGGCATCCAACAACCTGATGACCGCGTCCAATCCGGTGATCTCGATGATCACCGGCCCGGCCAACTACCAGCCGCGCGAACTGTGGCGCGTCGGCGGCCCGCTGTCGCTGGTCTACACCCTGGTGGTGGTGCTGATGGTCAACCTGATGTCGATGGGCTGGTGGCACGCGCTGTAGCCGCGCGCCGCCTCGCAAGCGCGCCTGCTTACGCCCTAGACCAGCACCACCTGCCCTGCCCGCACGTCCACCGGCACCGCGTGCAGGCTCTGGCCGCGGCAGGGGCCGGACACGCACTCACCGCCCTGCAGTTCGAACGCAGCGCCATGCGCGGCGCACACCACATGGCCCTCGCGGCTTTTCAGGAACTGCCCCGGCGCCCAGTCCAGGCGGCGCCCGGCGTGCGGGCATACGTTCAACCACGCGCGCACGGTGTCGCCATCGCGGTACAGCAGCAGCGACTCGGATTCGCCGCCGATCAGCACCTCGGCCTCGGCCAGTTCGCCGGAAACGAGGGCGTGCAGCGACGCCAGCACGGCGGAAGATTCGGTCATGGCTCACAGGCACGCACAGCATTGGGGCCGCAATTCTGGCACGGACGCGCGTGGCCCGCGCCGGCGTGCGACTTCACTCGGCAAGGACATGCAAGCGGTTGAACGCAAAGTGTTAATTTTTCGCTTAACGAAGTTTTCACTCCGTCACATAAAACAGCGTCGATACTGCGCGCCTTCGGTTCAAACTGAAACAGAGTTCTGCCATGCGCGCTCGCCTCTTCAATTTCGACCAATTCCGGCACGTTTTCGCGCCGCGCAAGCCGCGCCATCCGCTGGTGAAGCTGGCCGTGGGCCTGCTCGGCCTGGCGATCCTGGCCGGGCTGGTGTTCGTCAGCGTGTTCGTGGGCGCGGCGATGATCCTGGGCGGCATCGCCATGAAGCTGCTGAGCCAGCGCGGCAAGCGCCCGGCCACCGCGCGCCGGCATGTCGTCGATGGCGAGTACCGGGTGGTGCGCAAGCCGGCCTTGCCGCTTTAGAGCTGGGAATGGGGAATCGGGATTGGGGAATCGCGAGAGCGACATCCGCTTCCCTGTTGGAATCGGGTTGAACCCGACCCGCTAAACTGCGGCATCCCCTCTCGTTGGATGCATGCTCATGAAAGATCTGTTTGCCGCTGCTGAGGCTCCGCGCGTTCCTGTGCGCGGCCAGGGGCTTTTCCCGGTGCATCGCATCTATTGCGTGGGCCGCAACTTCGCCGACCATGCGCGGGAGATGGGCGCCAGTGCGCCGGCGTCGAAGGCCGAGCGCGGCCAGCCGACCTTCTTCATGAAACCGGCCGATGCGCTGGTGATCGGCGACGAGGCCATCCCCTACCCGTCCGCGACCCAGGACCTGCACCACGAGGTGGAACTGGTGGTGGCGCTGGGCCAGGACGCGCCGGCCGGCGTGCTGCCGGTGGAAAGCGCCGAGGCGCTGATCCTGGCCTATGGCGTGGGCCTGGACCTGACCCGACGCGACCTGCAGGCCGCGGCCAAGGCCAAGGGCCTGCCGTGGGATATCGCCAAGGGCTTCGACGCGTCCGCGCCGATCAGCGAGCTGATCCCGGCCGGCGAGGTCGGTGCGCTGGAAGCGCTGAACCTGTCGCTGGAGGTCAACGGCGAAGTCCGTCAGCAGTCGCTGCTGGAGCAGATGATCTGGAACGTGCCGGAGATCCTGCACGAATTGTCCAAGCTGTTCGCGCTGCGCGCTGGCGACCTGGTGTTCATGGGCACGCCGGCCGGCGTGGCCGCGCTGCGTCCGGGCGACCGCTTCAGCGCGCGCCTGGAGAACGTGGCCGAGCGGCATGGGCGCATCGTCGGCTGAGTTGGTCGGCCGAGGACGCGCGCAGTCGCGCGGCGCGGACGCAGGCCTGTGACCCGACGACCACAATCGCTGCGCTAGGCTAGCGCCGCGGCGACAGGCCCGCACTGACAAGAAGAGGAGTTCCGATGAGCATGATCCGCGAATTCAAGGAATTCGCCATGCGCGGCAACGTGCTGGACCTGGCGGTCGGCGTGGTGCTCGGCGCCGCGTTCGGCAAGATCGTCACCGCGCTGGTGGAGAAGATCATCATGCCGCCGATCGGGTTGCTCGTCGGCGGCGTGGACTTCTCGCGCTGGGCGTGGACGCTGAAGGCGGCCACGGTGGACGCGGCGGGCAAGCCGGTGCCGGCGGTGGTGATCGGCATCGGCGATTTCCTCAACACCATCATCCAGTTCGTGATCGTGGCCTTCGCCATCTTCATGCTGGTCAAGGCGATCAACCGCATCGCGCGCAAGGAGCCGCCGGCGCCGAAGGCTCCGACCGAGGAAGTGCTGCTGCTGCGCGAGATCCGCGATTCGCTCAAGCACGAGCCGCGCGCGGAGTAAGCGCGACGGTGCGCGCGGCCTCTTCCATGGAGGCCGCGCCGTGCACGGCGGCGAGGCACTGTTAAGCTCCCTGTTCCTGTGTCCGCGGAGTTTTCCATGCGCCGTCTCGCCGTCGTCATCGCTGCCGTCCTGAGCCTGTCCTCCACCGCCAACGCGGCCGAGGCCACGCGCATTCCAGAGGCGGCGCTGCGCGATGCAGCGACGCTGCGCGAGCGGGCGCTGGCCGACGACACCGGCTGGAAGGTGGTCGAATCGCTGACCACCGAAATCGGTCCGCGCATGGCCGGCAGCGAGGCCGATGCACGCGCGGTGGCCTGGGCCACCGCGAAATTCAAGGCGCTGGGCTTCGACAAGGTCTGGACCGAGCCGGTGACGTTCCCGAAGTGGGAGCGGCGCAGCGAACACGCACAGGTGCTCGGCGCGCACGCGCAACCGCTGACCGTCACCGCGCTGGGCGGCAGCCCCGGCGGCACGGTCGAGGGCGAGGTGGTGCGTTTCGCCGACCTGGCCGCGTTGCAGGCGGCGCCCGCCGACGCGCTGCGCGGCAAGATCGCCTTCGTCGACTACCAGATGCTGCGCACCCGCGACGGCAAGGACTACGGCAATGGCGGCGCGGTGCGCAGCAAGGGGCCGTCCGAAGCGATCCGCAAGGGCGCCGTCGGTTTCGTGATGCGCTCGGCCGGCACCGATTCGCACCGCGTGCCGCATACCGGCATCACCCGCTTCGACGACGGCCTGACGCCGGTGCCGTCGGCGGCGCTGTCGGTGCCCGATGCCAACCAACTGGCGCGCCTGCTCGCGCGCGGCCCGGTGCGCCTGCGCCTGGCGCTGGACTGCGGCTGGGACGGCACCGCCACTTCCTACAACGTGATCGGGCAGATCACCGGGCGCACGCTGCCCAACGAGGTGGTGCTGATCGGCGGGCACCTGGATTCGTGGGACCTGGGCACCGGCGCGATCGACGACGGCGCCGGCGTGGCGATCAGCATGGCCGCCGGGCATTTGATCGGCCAGCTCAAGCAGGCGCCCAAGCGCAGCATCCGCGTGGTCGCCTTCGCCAACGAGGAGCAGGGCCTGTACGGCGGCAAGGCCTACGCGCAGGCGCATGCCAAGGACGTGGCGCGGCACCAGATCGCCGCCGAGAGCGATTTCGGCGCCGGCCGCATCTACGCCTTCAACACCGGCTCCGGCGACGCCGCCGGCTCGCGCGAAGCAACCCGGCAGATCGCCGAGGCGCTGGCACCGCTCGGCATCGCCTACGCGCCGGACGCCGGCGGCCCCGGCCCGGATGTCGGCCCGCTGGCGGCCAAAGGCGGCGCCTGGGCCTGGCTGGCGCAGGACGGCAGCGATTACTTCGATCTGCATCACACCGCCGACGACACCCTGGACAAGATCGACCCGAAGGCGCTGGCGCAGAACGTCGCCGCGTATGCGGTGTTCGCGTATCTGGCGGCGCAGGCCGACGGCGGGTTCGGCAGCCAGGCCAAGACAGTGGAACCGCCCAGGGAGTAAAGTGCACCGGACCTGCGCAGGACGCGCGCAGGGGCTTCCCTTCCGCAGCTGCGCCAGGACCTTTGATGGGCATACGGCAACGTCGCGCGGGCTCAGCGGTGACGTTGCTGGATGTGGCCCGCCATGCGGGCGTGTCGCCGATGACTGCTTCGCGCGTGATCAACCGCCACCCGCGCGTGAGCGCGACCATGCGCGAGCGCGTCGAGGCGTCGATCCAGGCGCTCGGCTACCGCCCCAACCTCGCCGGCCGCTCGCTGCGCACCGCAGGACTGGCCCGCATCGGCGTGCTGTACAGCAACCCCAGCGCGGCCTACCTCAACCAGTTCATGCTCGGCGTGCTCGAACGCAGCAGCCTGGAAGGCTGCCAGGTGCTGGTGGAGAAGAGCGAGGACAGCGACAGCCAGCGCGCCGCCACCGAACGCCTGCTCGATGCCGGCGCCGATGGCCTGATCCTGCCGCCGCCGCTGTGCGATGCGCGGCAGACCATCGCCGAACTGGAAGCGCGCGGCATCCCGCTGGTGGCGGTGGCCACCGGCGCGCCATTGCCCGGGGTCAGCTCGGTGCGCATCGACGACTACGCGGCCGCATGCGCGCTCACCCAGCACCTGCTCGATCTGGGCCACCGCGACATCGGCTTCGTGAGCGGCGATCCCGGCCACACGCCCAGCGCGCTGCGCAGCCGCGGTTTCTTCGACACCATGGCGCGGGCCGGGCTGACGGTGGCGGCGGAACGCGTGGCCGAAGGCCTGTTCACCTACCGCTCCGGCCTGCTCGCGGCCACCGCGCTGCTGCAGGCCGCGCCGCGCCCCAGCGCGATCCTGTGCAGCAACGACGACATGGCCGCCGCGGCGCTGGCGATCGCCCACGGGCTGCGCCTGCGCGTGCCCGAGGATCTGTCGATCGCCGGCTTCGACGACACGCCGGTGGCAACGACGATCTGGCCGGAGCTGACCACCATCCACCAGCCGGTCACGGCGATGGGCGGGGCGGCGGTGACGCTGCTACTCGGCGAGATCCGCCAGCGCCGCGACGGCCTGCCCAGCCGCGGCACCCATCAGGTGCTGGACTACACCCTGGTCACGCGCGCCTCCACCGCACCGCCTGCAGCGGGCTGATCGCCGCGGCGACGCGTGCGCTGCCGCTCAGTCGCGCGCGTGCCGGACCACGTCGACCTGGGCGACGCCCAGCAGGCCGGTCAACGGCACCTCGGCGCGACGTTGCCGCGGGTCGGCCACCAACCCCTGGTTGCGCAGCAGGTCCAGCAACCGTTCCGCCAGTGGCATCACCATGTGCCGCCCCCAGCAGCGCTCGGAGGCATGGCCGAACGGCAGGTAGCCGGGCAACGCATCCGGGTCCAGGCCATCCCAGCGCTCGGGTCGGAACGCCTCCGGTTCGTCCCACAGCGCCGGATCGCGATGGCTGAGCAAGGGCAGTACCAGCACGTCGTCGCCGGCGCCGATGCGCGGATCCAGCGCGCCGTACTCGGGCGAGGCGTTGCGCAGGATGTTCCAGGATGGCGGCAGCAGGCGCAGGGTCTCGTAGAGGATGTTGCGGTTGCAGACATGCGGGTCGAACGGCGACCCCAGCCACAGCGCATTGGCGACCAGCGTGGAAATGGTGAAGCACACCGGCGCGGCGGTGCGCCGGTACAACCCCATCGCATCGCGACGTTCGCGGTAGTTGCCGGCCGCGGACAGCAACGTGGCCAGTGCCGAGGCGTCCGCGCCCGGCGCCAGCGGTGCAAGCGCGCCGGCGGCGATCACTGCCCAGGTCAGGCGCGGCGTCAGTTCCAGGGTGCGGTCCATCAGCAGGCGCAGCCGCCAGGGATCGCCGCCGAGCAGCAGATCGCGCAGATAGACATGGCCGACATGCGGCCAGGGGCCGGACAGATCGAGCGTCGCGGGGACCGGGCGCTTCAGCGCCTCGCGCACGTCGCGGCCGATCGCCTGCATCAGCTTGGCCGCTTCGCTGCGCGCGATCGAGCGGCCGTGCAGCGGTTTGAAGGTCGGGCGTTCGTGTTCGGTCGCGGGCCGGGCCGCGAGCAGGCGGTCGGTCAACGTCGGCCCGGCGACGCCGACCGTGTCGGCATCCAGGCGGAACGCCTCCTGCCCCACATGCGTGCGCAGCAGGTCCTGCAGACGCGGCGCGAAGACCGTGGCGCGCGCGTGGCGATCGACCAGGGTGGCGGACATCGCGAGTCTCCTGAAGGAACGGCGCCCGGCGCAGCGTCGCCGCCGGGCACCGGCCGCACGCGACAGCGCGCGGCAACGCACAGGGCGCTCAGTACCAGATGTACCAGGCGTACGACTTCAGCGGCTTCTTCGACGACAGCAGGTGCTTGATGGAGAACAGCAGCTTCATAGCGACATCTCCGCAGGAGTGACGATGGCCCTTTCGGGAGGGGGAACTGCGCGGTCTCGCTGGCACGCATCGCGCGAAGCGCGATCGCATCGACGAGGCGCGCCTGCACGCTACGCCGCCGACAAGCGCCCCGCAAACCCGAAACCGGCAGATGCGCACACTATTTCGTAGCCAAATGCAGCCGCCCCCTGGCGCCGGCCGCCGGGTTCAGCGCGCAGCGGGTTGGTGCGGATGCCGGCTGCGCCAGGTGCCCAGCAACACCGCGGTGGCGGCGGCGACATTGAGGCTTTCCACCGCGCCGCTGCCCGGGATCGACAGGCGCAGGTCGCAGGCCTGCGCGAAGTCGCGATCCATGCCGTCGCTCTCGGCGCCCATGACGTAGACCAGGCGTTGCGGCAAGGCGCTGGCGAACAGATCGTCGCCGCCGGCCACCAGCGTCGCCGCCAGGGCGAAGCCCGCGCCACGCAACTGCGCCACTGCCTGCGCCGACGGCGGCAGCCGCACCAGCGGCACCGCCTCGGCGCCGCCCTCGGCCACGCGCGCGGCAGCACCGGACAGCGCCAGTGCGGCCTGCTCCGGCAACAGGATCGCGCCCACGCCGAAATGCGCCGCAGAGCGCAGGATCGCGCCGAAGTTGTGCGGATTGCCCACGCCGTCCAGCCACAGCGCCACCACCGGTCCCGGCGCCAGCGTCTGCAGCCAGTCGGCCAAGGCCAGCGGCGCGACGCGCAGCACGTCGGCGACCACGCCTTCGTGGTGGCTGCTGGCGGCGAGCTTGTGCAGGTCGGCGTCGTCCACCACGCGGTAGCCGACCCGATTGGCCACGCACCACTTCAGCAGCGGCTGCAGCGCCGGAATCCGCGCCTCGCTCAGGTACAGCTTGCGGATCGCCTCCGGCCGCCGCGCGTACACCGCGCGCACGGCGTTGAGGCCGTAGAGGCGCAGTTCGTTGCGGTTGGTCGCCGCCGCCGCACCCTCGCCGCCGGCCCCTCTCCCGGGGGGAGAGGGGGGGCTTGCACCGCGTGGGCGGTTGCCCCAGGGCGAGGTCATCGGCGCACGCCCGTGGCGCAGCGGGAACGAAGGGCATGACGCATGGCAATCTCCTGAAAAAAAACGCGGGCCGCTCGTCGGGAACGGCGGGCTGCGGACATTTTCGCTCATCCGCGCGCCGCCGGCTGCCCCCGGCGTGGTCCAGCGCGGCGCCGGCACTTGTCTACATCGCGCGACACGAAGCGCAAACCAGATCGCGGCGGCGACCGAGAAGCAGTTCACCCTCGCACGCACCATGCGGGATTCGCGGCGAGGCATGCGGAAATCCGACAAGCGCGCGCTGCGTGTTGGGTCCATCGTCGCCGCTTCCTCAGCGACCACGCAGGCCTCTATCGAGCACAGCCACGTCCCATCCCACTCGCTTCGCAGACGGGAGGCACGCCGCGACCGTCGGCGCCGCAACGCGCCGCGCCGCCGCATGGCCTCCCGAGAACGCATTCCGCATTCTCACGACAAGGCGAACTCCCATGCACTCCGACTTCCGCGTTTCTTCCTGGACCGCACGCCACCGCGCCTGCACCGCATTGCTGATGCTGCTGGCGCTGTTCGGCCTCAGCGCCGGCGCGCTGGCGCAGACCGCCGCACCCGATGCGCGCCTGGCCCGGGCCGGCGCCCTGCGCGCCGCACACAAACCCGTCGACGTTCCCGACGACTACATCCAGACGCCCTTCGGCTACTTCGCGCCGGCCTGCGTGCGCCAGGTGCATCGCAACGAGCGCGTGCTCGGCGACGGCGGCCTGCAGCGCGCCAGCGGCGTGCGCGAACAGGCGCAGGCCTGCACCCAGGACAACTTCACGCCCAGCGGCATCCGGGTACGGCCTGACGGACGCGGCGTGGATGGCCGACAAGTCCGCGGCAACGCCGCACTGGCAGCCTCCAGCGCACGCCGCGCGGTGCCGCCGCCGATCACCCACGACTGGGTGCAGTCGGCCATCGACGTGACCGGCAACAAGATGGGCCGCATCGTGGCCAGTTGGACGGTGCCGCAGAATCCGACCAACGTGGCGCAGCAGACGGTGTATTTCTTCCCCGGCATGCAGAGCGACGATCCGACCATCCTGCAACCGGTGCTGGGCTACCGCGGCGACAGCAATACCTGGGATCTGAGCAGTTGGAATTGCTGCCAGGACGGCATGGTCTGGTACAGCGACTTCATCCCGGCCAAGGCCGGCGACCGGATCGTCGGCGATACCTATGCCACCTGCAACAACGGCAGGCCCTGCGCGAACTGGAACGTCGATACGCGCAACGTCACCAGCGGCCAGAGCGTGCGACTCAGCACCACCTACGACATCAATTCCCGGACGCACCTGGTGGTGGGCGGCGCGCTGGAAGTGTATGCGGTGGACAGCTGCGACCAGTATCCGCCCGACCGCCGCATCACCTTCGACGCGATCGGCGTCTACGACTACCGCATGCAACGGGTGGCCTCGCCGGCATGGGTGTCCTACAGCGACAGTTCCGGCCTGGACGTGCAGTGCGACTACGCCGTGGACACCACCGCCACCTCGGCGACCATTTCCTACTGACGTCGCATGATCGCCTGAGTCGCGTCGCCGCCCGACGGCGGCGGCGACGCGACTCAGGCGCCGGGCCAGGTGCGCGCGAACAGCCGCAGCGCGCGCCGTTGCCCGTCGCGCACCGACACTTCGGAGCGCACGCCGATCTCGGCGAAACCGTTCTTCTGCAGCACCCGCGCCGAGCCCGGGTTGTCCGGCAGTACCAGCGCCTCGATCCGCTGCAGGCGCAGCACCGGCACCGCCCAGTCCAGGTAGACGGCGACGATGCGGGTCATCCGCCCCTGGCCCCAATGCGCACTGCCGAGCCAGTAGCCGAGTTCCGCGCAGCCGGGCGCCGGCACAGCCGCCGCATGCAGGCCGATCCCACCGCAGGCCTCGCCGCCGATCTCGATCGCCAGCACCGGGTCGCGCAGGTCGATCACCTGCCCGCCCAGGAACGCGGCGCCGTCGGCGCGCGTGTAGGGATGCGGGAAACGCCGGCTGAGCCCGCGCGCCACCTGGGCGTCGTCGGCGTGGCGGACCAATGCGTCCAGGTCGCTGGCGCGCCAGCGACGCAGCGCGATCCCGTCCAGTTGCAGCCGCAGGTCGTGCCAGCGGCCGGCCACGGCGGTCTCGGACATCGGCGGCTCCTGCGGCAACGGAACGCCCAGCATAGCCGCCGGCCGGGCCGTCCGCCGGGTCGCGCAATCGTCTACGGCTGAGGGTTTTACCCGACAGACCAGCGAAAGCCAGCGCCGGTAGACTCCCGCGCCGCACCTCGCCCTTCCGTCCCAAGAGCCGTTCCCGATGCCCTCCGACACCGCCGCCACGGCCCGCATTCCGATCTTCATGTACCACAACGTGGCCGAGGCGCCACGCCATCTGCAGGTGTACCGCAGCCTGTACGTCAGCCCGGGCCGCTTCGCCCGGCAGATGCGCCTGCTGCAGCGGCTGGGCTACCGCGGCGTGTCCATGTCCGACGCCATGCCCTACCTGCGCGGCGAGCGCCAGGGCAAGGTCGCGGTGGTCACCCTGGACGACGGCTACCTGGACAACCTGCACGCGGCGCTGCCGGTGCTGCAGCGGCTGGGCTTCACCGCCACGGTGTACATGGTCAGCGGCTGCATCGGCCGCCACAACGTGTGGGATGCGCAGAAGCTGGGCATCGAGAAGCCGCTGATGAACCTCGCCGAGCTGCGCCAGTGGCGCGACGGCGGCATGGAGATCGGCGCGCACACCCGCTCGCACCCGCACCTGACCGGCTGCAGCGATGCCGCCCTGCGCGAGGAGATCGGCGGCTGCAAGCGCGAACTGGAGGACCTGCTCGGCGAGGCGGTGCCGCAGTTCTGCTACCCGTACGGCGATGTCGACGACCGCGTCGCCGACGTGGTGCGCGAGGCCGGCTACACCGCCGCCACCAGCACCCGCCGCGGCCGCGCCCCGGCCGGCTCGGACCCGATGCGCTACCCGCGCATCCAGGTCGCGCGCCATCACCTGCTGCCGCAGTTCGCGCTGCGCGCCTTCACCGCCTACGAGGACCGGCGCGGATGAAATTCCTGTTCGTAGGCACCAATCCCGAAAACACCGGCGCGGCCACCCATTTCGTGGCGCTGGCGCAGGCGCTGGCCGGCGTCGGCCACCAGGTCGAGGTCATCGCCTGCGAAGGCGGCCTGATCGCCGACGAGTTGCGCCGCAGCGGCATCACCGTGCATGTCGGGCACTTCCGCAACGTGCTGGACCCGGACGGCTACGGGCCGTTGCTGCGGGTGGCGCGGCGCAGCCGGCCGGACTGGCTGGTCGGCAACTTCGGCAAGGAATACTGGCCGCTGCTGCTGGCCGGACGTGCCCTGGGCATCCGCGTGGCGCTGTTCCGGCACCGCACGCCGGCGATGAGCGCGCTGTCCGGCTATGCGATCCCGCGGCTGGCGGCGCGCTTCTTCGCGGTGTCGCACTACGCGCGCCAGGCCTACCTGGAGCGCGGCGTGCCCGAGGCGCTGGTGCAGGTGCTGTACAACCCGGTGACCATGGAACGGCTGCGCCCGGATCCGGAACGTGGCCGTGCCATCCGCGCCGCGCAGGGCTTGCCCGAGGATGCGATCGTGCTTGGCTACAGCGGGCGCATGCATGCCGGCAAGGGCATTTTCCCGTTGCTGGAGGCTGCAGGAGCGGCGATGGCGCAGGAACCGCGCCTGCACTGCCTGTGGCTGGGCGACGGCCCGGACGCGGCGCAACTGCAGGCGCAGGCCGCGGCGCAGCCGCACGGCGAACGCCACCGCTTCGTCGGCTGGGTCAACGACACCACCCCGTACTACAACGCAATGTCGATGCTGGCGTTTCCGTCGCTGGCGCCGGAAACCTTCGGCCGGGTCTCGGTGGAAGCGCAGGCCAGCGCCGTGCCGGTGCTGGCCAGCCACGTCGGCGGCACCGCCGAGACGCTGGACCCCGGCGTCAGCGGCGAACTGCTCACCCCCGGGGACATCGCTAGCTGGCACGACGCGATCCTGCGCCTGTGCGACGGCGAACGGCGCCAGCGCATGGGCCAGGCCGGGCGCGACTTCGTGCAGCGCCATTTCGGCGGCGCGGTGATCGCCGCGCAGTTCGTGCACCTGCTGCAGCAGCCGCGCTGCGCGCCGCGGCCGCTGGCGTCGTCGCGGGTCGATCCGGCCTGAAGCAAGCCGGCCCGAGCGCTCCCGCTCAGGCGTGGCCGCCGACCGAGGGCGTCTGCGCCTCCAGTTGTTGCAGGCGCTGCTGCACCGCATCCGGCGACCGCGTGTACGGCGCCAGCAGCGCGTAGAACGCCGGCACCACGAACAGCGACAGCAGCGTCGACACCGACACGCCGAAGATCACCACGATGCCGATGGTGGCGCGGCTGGCCGACCCGGGGCCGCCGGCGACCACCAGCGGGATCGCGCCGACCACGGTGGCCAGCGAGGTCATCAGGATCGGGCGCAGACGCACCGCCGCCGCTTCGACGATGGCCTCTCGCACGCTGCGCCCGGCGTCGCGCAGCTGGTTGGCGAACTCGACGATCAGGATGCCGTTCTTGGCCGCCAGCCCGACCAGCATGACGATGCCGATCTGGCTGAACAGGTTGAGCGTGCCGCCGCTGATCGCCAGGCCGATCAGCGCGCCGAGCACACCCAGGGGCACGGTCAGCATGATCACCAGCGGGTGGATGAAGCTCTCGAACTGCGCCGCCAGCACCAGGTACACGATCAGCAGCGCCAGGGCGAAGGTCAGCAGCACCGCGCCGCCGGCCTTCTGGTACTCGCGCGATTCGCCCTTCCAGTCGAGCTGCGCGTAGTCGGGCAGTTCCTCGCGCGCCACCTGCTGCGCCCAGGCGATCGCCTCGCCGAGCGGATAGCCCGGGGCCAGGCCGGCGTTGATGGTGATCGCCCGCAGGCGATTGAAGCGATGCAGGTTGCCCGGCTCGGCGACTTCGCGCAGGGTCACCAGGTTCGACAGCGGGATCAGCTGGCCGTTGTCGGCGCGCACCCGGATCGCCGCCAGGTCGTCGGGGTTGGCGCGGCCGTCGCGGCTGGCCTGCAGCATCACGTCGTACTCCTCGCCGTTGTCGACGAAGGTGGTGACCTGGCGCGAGCCCATCAGCGTCTCCAGCGCGCGGCCGATCTCGGTCACCGGCACGCCGAGGTCGGCCGCGCGCTGGCGGTCGATCTCCACGCGCATCTGCGGCCGGGTTTCCTTGTAGTCCGAGTCGGCGCCGACCAGGCCGGGGTTGTCGGCGATGCGCGCGAGCAGGCGGTCGCGCCATTGCGCGATCTCGGCGTAGTCGGGGCCGCCGAGCACGATCTGGAACGGCTGCCCGCGGCTGTTGACCAGGCCGCCACCGACCTGGGTGCGCGCGCGCACGCCGGGCAGCGCGCGCAGTTCGTCCTGCAACTGGGCGGCGACGTCGGCGGTGGCCACGTCGCGCTCGCTCCAGTCGCGCAGGAACACGCTGACCCGGCCGGTGTGCATCTCCTCGCTGGCGCCGAAACTGCCGGGCACGCGCGGATTGGCGCGCGCGATCGGCTGGCCGTCGCCGCGGTGGCGATCGAGGATGGTCTCGACCTGGTGCATCTGCCCCACGGTGTAGTCGAAGCCGGCGCCTTCCGGCGCATCGATCATCACCTGGAACGAGCCGCGGTCCTCGGCCGGGGCCAGTTCCGAGGGAATCACCCGCGCCAGCAGCGCACTGGCCGCCAACGCCGCCAGCAGCAGCGCGCCGAACAGCCAGGCGCGGCCGACGTGGCGCTCGAGCACGCGCCGGTAGCGCGCGCTCAGCCCCTGCAGCCGCGCCTCGACCCAGCCATGTACGCGGTTGGGCTGCTCGCGCGCGTGCGCCTTGAGCAGCTTGGACGACATCATCGGGGTCAGGGTCAGCGCGACGAAGGCGGAGATCGCCACCGCCGCGGCCAGCGCCACCGCCAGTTCGCGGAACAGGCGCCCGGTGTTGCCTTCGAGGAAACCGACCGGCAGGAACACCGCCACCAGCACCGCGGTGGTGGCGATCACCGCGAAGGCGACCTGCGCGGTGCCGCGCCGCGCGGCCACCAGCGCCGGCTCGCCCAGATCGACGCGGCGCTGGATGTTCTCCACCACCACGATCGCATCGTCCACCACCAGGCCGATGCACAGCACCAAGGCGAGCAGGGTCAGCAGGTTGATCGAGAAGCCGAACGCATACAGCGCGATGAACGCGGCCACCAGGCACACCGGCACCGTCACCGCCGGAATCAGCGCCGCGCGCACGCTGCCCAGGAACAGCCAGATCACCACCAGCACCAGCACCACCGCCTCGATCAGGGTGTGGTAGACGCGCTCCACCGAGGCATCGATGAACACGGTGGAATCGAAGGCGACGAAGATCTGCGTGCCCTTGGGCAGGGTCTGCTGGATCTGCTGCGCGGCTGCGCGCGCGGCGCGGGCCACGTCCAGGCTGTTGGCGGTGGAGGTCTTGACGATGCCCAGGCCGACGTTGGGCACGCCGTTGCTGCGGAAGTAGGCGCGGCGCTCGGCCGAGGCCAGTTCCACCTTGGCCACGTCGCCCAGTCGCACCACGTAGCCGTCGCGGCCCTTGCCCAGCGGAATGGCGGCGAAGTCCGCGGGAGTGCGGTAGTTGCGCTCCACGCGCAGGGTGAAGTCGCGATCGGCCGATTCCAGGCGGCCGGCCGGCAGTTCCACGTTCTCGCGGGCCAGGGCGTTCTCGACGTCGGCCACGGTGAGCGCGCGCGCGGCCAACTGGTCGCGGTCCAGCCAGATCCGCATCGCGTAGCGCTGCCGCCCGCCCAGCATCACCTGCGCCACGCCGTCGATGCTGGACAGGCGGTCCACCACGTAGCGTTCGGCGTAATCGGACAGTTGCAGCGCGTCCATCGTGCTGGAGCTCATGTTGAGCCACAGGATGGCGTCGGCATCGGACTCGACCTTGGCGATCTCCGGCGCGTCGGCCTCGTCGGGCAGGCGGTCGAGCACGCGGCTGACCGCGTCGCGCACGTCGTTGGCGGCGGCCTCGATGTCGCGGGTGGCGCGGAACTCCAGGCTGATGTCGGCCACGCCGTTGGAACTGCGCGCCTGGATCGTCTCGATGCCTTCGATGCCGGCCAACGCGTCTTCCAGCACCTGGGTGATGCGGCTTTCCACCACCGCCGCCGAGGCGCCGGGATAGCGCACATCCACCGACACGATCGGCGGATCGATCGCCGGCAGCTCGCGCAGGGTCAGCCGGCTGTACGCCATCACCCCCAGCACCACCAGCAACAGGCTCATCACCGCGGCGAACACCGGCCGGGTGATGGAGACATCGGACAGCTTCATCGCGCCAGGTCCGCCGCGGCGCTGCCGCTGCGCGCGCCACCGCCGTTGCCGCCGGCGGCGGCATCGACCACGGCCACGCCCGGGCGCAGCTTGCCGGTGCCCTCGACCACGATGCGCTGGCCGGGCTGCAGGCCTTCCACGATCTCGACCAGGCCGTCGCGGCGCGTGCCGGTGCGCACGTCGGCGCGGGCCACGGTGGCATCGGCACCGACCCGGTACACGAAGGCATCGCGTCCCACCTGCACCACCGCGATCTCCGGGATCACCAGCGCCTGCCGCGCGGGCCGGTACAGGCGCACGTCCATCAGCATGCCCGGGCGCAGCGCGCGGTCGGCGTTGTCGAACGCGGCGCGCACGGTGACCGCACGGGTGGCGCTGTCCACGCGCGCATCCACCGTGGCGACCTTGCCTTCGAAGGCGCGCCCCGGGTAGGCCACACTGCGGCCGCCGACCACGTCTCCGGGCTTCACCGTCGACAGCGCGGCCTCCGGCACCTGGAAATCCACATAGACCTGGGCCACGTCGTCGAGCGTGGCGATGGTGGCGTCCGGCGTCAGCAGCGCGCCAGGGCTGACCTGACGCAGGCCGAGCACGCCGGCGAACGGCGCGCGCACGCTGCGGTCGCCGATCTCCGCACGCATCTGCAGCACCCGCGCCTGTGCGGCGTCGCGCAGGGCGCGTTGCGTGTCCAGTTGCGCGCGCGACACCAGTTGCCGACCGACCAGCTCGCTCTGCCGCCGGTACAGTTGCTCGGCCTCGGTGTAGGTGGCCTCGGCCTCGCGCAGCGCCGCCTGCTGGCCCTGCCCGCGCAGCGTCACCAGCGGCGCGCCGGCCGCCACTTCCTGGCCGCTCTCGAAATGCACACGCTCGACGATCTCGCTGACCTTGGCGGTCAGCGTCACCGACTCGCGCGCCTTGACCGTGCCCAGCGAGGACAGGCTGTCGTTCCAGTCGCGCAGCTGCACCGTCTGCAGCGTCACCGGAACCGCGGCATTGGCCTTGGCCGGCGCCGCGGGCTTGCCGCACCCGACAAGCGCGATCGACGACAACAGGAGATACACCAGGCGGACGCCGGCGCGTGGTCGGTGCGGCATGGAAATCCCGGACGCGTGGAGTTCGGCCCAGTCTAACGGCCCGGCGTGACCGGCGTTGAGACAGTTCGGGCATGACCGACGACCCTTGCCGGCCCGCCGAGGCGCTGCGCGATGAGACGCAGCGCACGCGTGGCGCGGCCTGCGGCGCTCACTCAATCCTTGGCGGTACGACGCCGGGTGAAGTACGGATAGGCCATCACGAAGGCGAGCGCCGATGCAGTCCCCAGCAGCATGCGCACCGCTTGCCCCAGAGTGTGCGGCACATACAGGGCATGCGCCGAGGCGTCATACCAGATCGCGTGCAGCATCATCAATCCGAACGAGGCCATCGGCAGTCCGAACACCAGCCAGCCGAAAAAACGCAACGCCGGCGACGTACGCCCCTCGGCCAACTTGCCGACGATCTCGGTGCTGGCCAGGTGGTACTGGAACGGATCGGAGGTGGCGTACCTGGGCGGCGGTGGCGGCGCTGGCTCCGGCTGCACCGGCTGATGCGTCACCTGTTCGGCGCACGCCGGCTGGACCAGTTCGGCCACATTGGTTCTGGCCAGCACGTCATGCAGCTTCGGATCCATGTGTTCCCCCTGAACGTTGCCCGGCAGCGTCGTCCGCCACCGGATCCGCCATCCCTGCGCCTGCCGCGCGAGTGCGTGCCGCGTAGCATGCGGGCGGCGCAGGGGCCTGGCAACTGCGATCAATGCGGCGGAAACGCGGCACGCTGCCGCGCCTGCAGCGCACTGCACAGGCGAATGGTTTCGGCGGTCTGCGCCAGGCCGCGGTCGGCGCCGCTGAGCGCCTTCAGGCGCGGGGTGAAGAATGCCTCCAGCCGGTCCGCTTCGGCGGCGTCGCAGCCACCGCTGGCGGCCAGCGCCGGCAGGCGACCGCCGTCGAAGGATCCGGAACGTGCCACGATGCGATCGAAGTTGGCGGTGTACCAGGGCCACATCGAAGCATGCGTGGCCGGCTCGGCATGCGCGCCCATCAGCAGGCTTTTCATCTCGCCGACCTTGATCGCATCGGTCAACGCGAAATCGCGCACCTTCTGCACCTGCTGCGGGTCGCGCACGGCGCCGAGCGCGTCGATCATCGCGTTGCGCTGGGCCGGTTCGCCATGGCCGCGCAGGGCGGCGATCAACGCATCCACGGCCGGCGCACCACGCGTCTGCACCGCCACGGTCAGCGCCGTGCCGAGCAGGTCCGGGTTGGCGGCGGCGAAGTCCAGCGCGCCGCCCTTGCCTGCCAGCACCGCATCGCCCTGGGCCAGCAGCGCCTGCCGCACCGCCGGCACGCCCATGGTCACCCCGAGCAGATCGGCCAGGTGCGAGCGCAGCGCCACGTCGTCGTCGCTGTCGCCGGCACGGCGCTGATCGCCCAGCGCCTGCAGGCGTGCGCCAAACGCGGCCTCGGTCGCCTGGAGCAGCCTGGCGCGCTGCGCGTCGTCGCGCGCCAGCACCCGCCAGATCCAGCCGATGCGGTCGTTCAACGCGGTGGCCACGGCCGTGGCCTTGGCCGGCGCCAGCTGCTGCATGGCCGCGATCACGTCGGCGGTGTCGGCATCGCCGGTGCGGAACGCGCTGTCGATGGCGTCGGCATAGGCCAACTTCTCGGCATCGTCGAGCGCATCGAGATGGCGGCCGAGCGCGGCCAGTTGCGGCCTGGGCAGGGCGAAGCGGTAGTAGCCGGTGCCGCCGGCGTTGGGCATCACCCAACTGTTCGCATCGGCGCCGGCGAGCGCGAGGCGCCCGTCGCTGGAAGACAGCATCTGGCAGGCACGGCGCACGCCCTGGCGCGTGCCGTACTTGACGCACACCGGCACGCCCCAGGTCTGCGCGGCGTTGCCACGCGAACCCAGCGGCAGGAAGCGCTGCTGGTGCAATTGCAGCACCGCACCGCCCGCCTCCGGCTGCACCTGGACCTGCAGCGAGGGCACGCCCGGCTGGTCGAGGAAGCTGCGGAACGCCGCCTTGAAATCCTCATCCTTGCCGGCCGCGGCGGCGATCGCATCGACCAGGTCGTCGGCGGTGGCGTTGCCGAAACGGTGCGCACGGATGTAGGCGCGCATGCCGCTGCGGAAGGTGTCCTCGCCGACGAACTGCTCGAACATGCCCAGCACTGCGGCGCCCTTGCGGTAGGTGATGCTGTCGAAGGCGGTCTCGATGTCGCCGTTGCCGGTGATCGGCTGGCGGATCTTGCGCGCGCTGACCAGGCTGTCGTTGTCCATCGCCTCCTGCGCGGCACTGATGCGGTCCAGGTCGGCGCGGTACTGCGGACGCAGGCGCATGGTGATCTTCTGCTGCATCCAGGTGGCGAAGGCCTCGTTGAGCCACAGGTCGTCCCACCAGGCCATGGTCACCGTATCGCCGGTCCACTGGTGCGCCAGCTCGTGCGCGGTGACGTTGAACGAGCCCTCGACGTTGTGCCGCGGCGAATCGTCGTCCAGCAGCAACAGCCAGTCGCGGAAGGTGACGAAGCCGGGGTTCTCCATCGCCCCGGCGGAGAAGTCCGGCGCGGCCACCAGGTCCAGCTTGTCGAACGGATAGCCGAAGTCGTAATAGTCCTCCAGCGCGGCGATGATCTCCGGCGTCTGCTGCAGCGCGCGCTGGATGCGCGGCCCCTGCCCCTGTGCGGCCACGCCGCGCAGCGGGATGGCCTGCGGGCGCTGCGGCGTGGCCGGCAGCGCCGGCCCGTCGACCACGTCCCACGGCCCGACCGCGTAGGCCACCAGGTAGGTCGGCAGCGGCACGGTCTCGGCGAAGCGCACGGTCTTCCAGCCCTTGCCGGCCGGCTCGGTGGACACGGCGCGGGTATTGGCCAGCGCCTGCTCGCCCTCGGGCACGGTCAGGCGCAGCGCGAACGGCGTCTTCAGCGCCGGCTCGTCGAAGCCGGGGAAGGCGTAGCGCGCGCTGATCGGCTCCATCTGCGTCAAGGCATAGGCATGCCCCTGCGCCTTGACCTGGTAGAGGCCCTGCAACTGCTGGTTGAACGGCGCGCTGTAGACGATGGTCAGGGTCAGTTCCTGCGGCTGCAGCGTGCGCCCGAAGGCGATGCGGGCCACGCCGGCCTGCGCGTCGGCCTGGGCGTAGCGCACCGGGAACGACTCACCATCGGCGGTGCGCAACGTGGCCTTGCTCACCCGCAACTCCTTGCCGTGCAGCCACAGGTGGTCGGACGCGCGCTCCAGGCGCACGCGGACGGTGGCGGTGCCGTCGAAGCTGGTGCGCTCCGGATCGATCTTCAGGTCCAGCGCGTAGTGCTCGGGCACCGCCCACTCCGGCAGACGCCCGCTCGGCACCGCGTCGGTCGCCTGCGCGCAGGCCGCGCCGCAGCACAGCGCGAGGACGGAGAACAGCACGCGACGGGACAGAGCTGGCATGGAGAGGCCTTCGCCGATGAGGAGGGCGACGACTTAAGCACGCGCGGCGGCGGCTGTCACGTGATGACCGGCAGTGATTTAGCCCGCAGGCATTGCGGAGGCTCTTCACGTCCGGCTCCTACATCTCAAGCAACAGCCAGGGCTTTCGCCTTGCGGCGAGTCACTTTTCTTTGCTTGTGCAAAGAAAAGTAACCAAAAGAAAGCACACCCTGCCTTGCGCCCTCCGCGCTGACGCGCTCCGGGTCCGCGTCCATCCCGGGGATTCGCGGAAGGGGCATCCTGCCCCTGCCGCGAACGGCGCACATCCATTTGCGCCGCCCCTGCGGGGTTTTTCCCCGCGATGGCCGCCGCTGCGGAAGGGAACCCGGTCAATCAAAAGCCAGAGCAACATCAACAGCAAAGGCCAATAGCAAAGGCCGAGGCAACCGCGACTGCTGCGCACGCCTGGGGCATTGCCGTGTCCGCCAACAAATGCGCTGCGCGTGGTGGCGCTCATTGCCTGTTGATCCTGATGGACACACAACAACGCCTATTTCCGCAACAGCGAGCGCTATTCGCGTGTGACGGAACATCTCCTACTGAGACTTGCGACACGTTGGCTGGATGCACTGTGGGAGGGACTTCAGTCCCGACGCCTCGAGGTCGGGTGCCTGGCGGGCGCCTTTCGGCGCGACTGCATGACAGTTGGCTCCTACAGTGCGGAGGCATCGGGAAGGTGATCGACCCTCGCAACGCCCCACTCCCGCATCAGTCCTGCAGCCCCAGCGCCGCCAGCACCTGCGCGGCCAGCGCTTCGACGTTGTCGCCATCGGCATGCAGATGCAGTTCCGGGCGCTCCGGCGCCTCGTACGGCGAATCGATGCCGGTGAAGTTGGGAATCAGGCCGGCGCGCGCCTTGGCGTACAGGCCCTTGACGTCGCGCGCCTCGGCCACCGGCAGCGGCACGTCGACGAACACTTCGAGGAATTCGCCCTCGCCGAAGCGCTCGCGCGCCAGTTGCCGCTCGGCGCGGAACGGCGAGATGAAGCTG
This sequence comes from Xanthomonas sp. D-109, assembly GCF_017746095.1. Lineage (NCBI taxonomy): Bacteria > Pseudomonadati > Pseudomonadota > Gammaproteobacteria > Lysobacterales > Lysobacteraceae > Xanthomonas > Xanthomonas sp. D-109. The sequence goes on along the minus strand of NZ_JAGHWV010000026.1, from coordinate 123,332 downwards.
ACCAGTACGATCAGGCCGGCATCGGTCATCAGCCTGGCCACTTCGGCCACGCGGCGGATGTTCTCCACGCGGTCCTCGTCGGTGAAGCCCAGGTCGCGGTTGAGGCCATGACGCACGTTGTCGCCGTCGAGGATGAAGGTGTGGTAGCCCAGCGCATGCAGGCGCTTGTCGACCAGGTTGGCGATGGTCGACTTGCCGGCGCCGGACAGGCCGGTGAACCACAGCACCTTCGGCGTCTGGCCCTTGATCCGCGCGCGCGCGGCCCTGTCCACGTCCAGGTGCTGCCAGTGCACGTTGCCGGCGCGGCGCAGCGCGAAATCCAGGGTGCCGGCGGCGACGGTGGCGTTGCTGTGGCGATCGATCAGGATGAAGCCGCCGAGCGTGCGGTCCTGCGCGTACGGGGCGAAGGCGATCGGCTGGTCCAGCGCCACGTTGCAGTAGCCGACCTCGTTGAGCTCCAGCCGCTTGGCCGCCAAGCGCTCCTGCGTGTTGACGTCGATGCGGTGCTTGATCTCGGTGACGCTGGCGGCCACGGTGCGCGCACCGATCTTCAGCCAGTACGGACGGCCGGGCAGCAGCGCGGCATCGTCCATCCACAGCACGTGCGCGGCGAACTGGTCGGCCACCTCCGGCGGATCGCCGGCAGCGGCGATCACATCGCCGCGGCTGACGTCGATCTCCTCGGTCAGGGTCAGCGTCACCGCCTGCCCGGCCACTGCGCGTGGCACCGGTTCGGCACCGACCAGGACCTGGGCGACCTGCGCGCGCCGCGCCGACGGCAGCACCACCACCGCATCGCCGGGCTGCACCGCGCCGGCCGCCACGGTGCCGGCGAAGCCGCGGAACTGCGCATGCGGGCGGTTGACCCACTGCACCGGCAGACGCAGCCCGCTGTCGGCGGTGCGCGCGTCCAGCTGCACGCCTTCCAGGTGTTCGAGCAGCGCCGGGCCGGCGTACCAGGGCATGCGCGCCGAGCGCTGCGACAGGTTGTCGCCCTCCAGCGCCGACAGCGGAATGCACTGCACGTCGGCGATGCCCAGTTGCGTGGCGAGCGCGCGGTACTCGGCGGCGATCGTCTCGAACGTGTCCTGCGCGAAGTCGACCAGGTCCATCTTGTTGACCGCCAGCACCACGTGGCGGATGCCCAGCAGGGCGACGATGTAGCTGTGCCGGCGAGTCTGGGTCAGCACGCCCTTGGCGGCGTCGACCAGCACCACCGCCACGTCGGCGGTGGACGCGCCGGTGGCCATGTTGCGGGTGTACTGCGCATGCCCGGGGCAGTCGGCGACGATGAACTTGCGTCGGTCGGTATCGAAATAGCGGTAGGCCACGTCGATGGTGATGCCCTGCTCGCGCTCGGCGGCCAGGCCGTCCAGCAGCAACGCATAGTCGATCGCCCCGCCGCGGGTACCGTGGCGCTTGCTGTCGGCACCGAGCGCGGCCAACTGGTCGTCGAACAGCCGCTTGCTGTCGTACAGCAAGCGCCCGATCAAGGTGCTCTTGCCATCGTCGACGCTGCCGCAGGTGATGAAGCGCAGCAGCGGCTTGTGTTCGTGTTGCTGGAGGTAGGCGGCGACGGCGTCGCGGTCGCGGCCGGGAATCGAGAATGGGGAATCGGGAATGGGAACAGCGGTCTCCTGCGACGCGTCAGATGGCGGCGATGCTTGCTTTTGCACTTGCGATTCCCGATTCCCTGTTCCCGATTCCCAGCCCATCAGAAATACCCCTCCACCTTCTTCTGCTCCATCGAGGCGCCCGGGTCCTGGTCGATGATCCGGCCCTGGCGTTCGGAGGTGGTGGCCTGCAGCATCTCGGCGATGATCTTCTCCAGGGTGTCGGCCTGCGACTCGATCGCGCCGGTCAGCGGGTAGCAACCGAGGGTGCGGAAGCGCACGCGGCGCAGTTGCGGGGTTTCGCCGGGACGCAGCGGCAGGCGTGCGTCGTCGACCATGATCAGCGCGCCGTCGCGTTCCACCACCGGACGCTCGGCGGCGAAGTACAGCGGCACCACCGGAATCGCCTCGCGGTAGATGTACAGCCAGATGTCCAGCTCGGTCCAGTTGGACAGCGGGAACACGCGCACGCTCTCGCCGGGATGGATCCGCGGGTTGTACAGATTCCACAGTTCCGGACGCTGCTGCTTGGGATCCCAGCGGTGATGCGCGTTGCGGAACGAGAACACCCGCTCCTTGGCCCGCGCCTTCTCCTCGTCGCGGCGCGCGCCGCCGATGGCGGCGTCGAACTTCCACAGGTCCAGCGCCTGCTTCAGCGCCTGGGTCTTCATCACGTCGGTGTGCACGCTGGCGCCGTGGCTGAACGGGCCGACGTCCTGGGCGACGCCGTCGGGATTGATGTGCACGCGCAGTTCCACGCCGGTCTCGGCGGCGCGGCGGTCGCGGAAGGCGATCATCTCGCGGAACTTCCAGCGCGTGTCCACGTGCAGCAGCGGGATCGGCGGCGGCGCCGGCGCGAACGCCTTGAGCAGCAGATGCAGCAGCACCGAACTGTCCTTGCCGACCGAATACAGCAGCACCGGGTTGCGGAACTCGGCAGCGACCTCGCGCAGGATATGGATGCTCTCGGCCTCGAGGCGGTCGAGGTGGGACAGGGAAAACGCACTCATCGAGACGGCGGCGGCAGGCAGTGGAGGGACGGACCCGAAGCGTAACAGCGGGCGTGACGATCGGGGCGGCAGTGTGCGCGGCGTCTACGGGCAGCAGAAATAAGCCACGGGCATGAGCCGATAACCCCTGTTCCTTTCTGTCGCGCGCAACGAATCCCTAACATCGGTCATCCCTTCCTCATCCCCGGACCGGCCATGACCGCCGCCTCGCCCGCGCTGCCACCCAGCCCCTTGCCCGAGGAGCGCAAGGCGCTGTTGGCGCGGACCGTGGAGGGCCTGGACGCGGCCGGCCTGTGGTGGCTGTCCGGCTACGCCGCCGGCCTGGCCCAGGCGCAGGGGCCGGCGACCCCGGCGCTGGCCGTGGTCGCCGGCGCCGCCGCGGCGCCCTCGCCCACGCCGCAGTTGAGCATCGTCTACGGCAGCCAGACCGGCAACGCACGTCGCGCTGCCGAACAGGTGGCCGCCGAGGCCGAAGCGGCCGGGCTGGCGGTACGCCTGCTGCGCGCCGACGCCTATCCCACCCGCGAGCTGGGCAACGAACGCCTGCTGTACGTGGTCATCAGCACCCAGGGCGAGGGCGACCCGCCGGACGATGCGATCGGCTTCGTCGAGTTCCTGCAGGGCCGGCGCGCGCCGAAGCTGCCGCAGCTGCAGTACGCCGTGCTCGGCCTGGGCGATTCCAGCTACGCCGATTTCTGCGGCATCGCCCGGCGCCTGGACGCGCGCCTGGCCGAACTCGGCGCGCAGCGGCTGCTGCCGCTGGGCGAGGCCGACCTGGAGATCGAGACGGTGGCGGCACCGTGGCGCGCGCAGGCGCTGGCGCAGGCGCGCGACATCCTGGGCCGCACGCCCGCGGCGCCGTCGGCCACGGTGACGCCGCTGCGCGGCGCCGCCGCCGCGACCTGGAGCCGCACGCAACCGTTCGCCGCCGAGGTCCTGGCGAACCAGCCGATCAGCGGCCGCGACTTCAAGGGACCGCGCTACGCCGCGCACGGCCAGGCCGACAAGGACGTGCGCCATCTGGAACTGTCGCTGGCCGGCAGCGGCCTGCACTACGAACCCGGCGACGCCCTGGGCGTGCGCCATCGCAATCCGCCCGCGCTGGTCGAGGCGGTCCTGGCCGCGACGCGCCTGGACGGCGACGTCGCATTCACTGTCGATGGGCAGACACTGCCCCTGCACGAGTGGCTCGCCAGCCATCGCGAACTGACCCGGGCCTCGCGCCCGTTGCTCGCCGCAGTGGCCGAACGGGCCGGCGCCAACGCGCTGGCCGAGCTGCTCGCCCCCACCCAGACCGCCGGCCTGGCGGCGTTGCTCGCCGATCACCAAGTGATCGACGTGCTGCGTCGCTGGCCGGCGGATTGGGACCACGCCGCGCTGCTGCAGGCGCTGCGGCCGATGGTCCCGCGCCTGTACTCGATCGCCTCCAGCCGCAAGCGGGTCGGCGACGAAGCCCACCTCACCGTCGACGTGCTGGCCTACGACGCCCACGGCCATGCGCACGGCGGCGCCGCCAGCGGCTATCTGGCCGCCCTGGCCGAAGGCGACAGCGCCCCGGTCTACATCGAGCCCAACGAACGCTTCCGGGTGCCGGCCGACGACAGCCGCGACATCCTGATGATCGGTCCCGGCACCGGCGTGGCGCCGTTCCGCGGTTTCGTGCAGGAGCGCTCCGAGCGCGGCGCCGGCGGCCGCAACTGGCTGTTCTTCGGCGCCCGCCACTTCAACCGCGACTTCCTCTACCAGGCCGAATGGCAGCAGGCGCTGCGCAGCGGCGAACTGCACCGGCTGGACCTGGCGTTCTCGCGCGACGTGCAGCCGCTGCGCGGCACCGCCGCCCCCTCCAAGGTGTACGTGCAGCAGCGCCTGCGCGAACACGGCCGCGCGGTCTACGACTGGCTGCAGAACGGCGCGCACCTGTACGTATGCGGCGCCATCGCCATGGGCAAGGACGTGCACGCCACCTTGCTGCACATCGTCGCCGAACACGGCGCCCGCAGCCCCGAGGACGCCGCCGCCTACCTCAGCCAACTGCAGCGGGAGGGGCGGTATGCGCGTGATGTCTATTGAGGCGGGGAATCGGGAAACGGGAATCGGGAATGGGCAACAGCCGGCCTCGACAGGCTTTCCGTAATCCGACGCACCCGCTTTTGCCATTCCCCATTCCCCATTCTCGATTCCCTGCCCAATGTCCCACTCCGTCGAAGACATCAAGCACCACAGCCAGCGCTTGCGCGGGTCGCTGCTGCAGAGCCTGGCCGATCCGGTCACCGGGGCGCTGCGCGAGGACGATCAGACCCTGATCAAGTACCACGGCAGCTACCAGCAGGACGACCGCGATCTGCGCGAGGAGCGGCGCCGGCAGAAGCTGGAGCCGGCCTACCAATTCATGATCCGCACCCGCACCCCGGGCGGGGTGGTGGATCCGGCGCAGTGGCTCAAGCTCGACGCCATCGCCACCACCTACGGCAACCACTCGCTGCGCATCACCACGCGCCAGGCGTTCCAGTTCCACGGGGTGATCAAGCGCGAACTGAAGGCGACCATGCAGGCGATCAACGCCGCGCTGATCGACACGCTTGCCGCCTGCGGCGACGTCAATCGCAACGTGCAGGTCGCCGCCAATCCGCTGGCATCGCAGGCGCACGCCACGCTCTACGCCGACGCCGCGCGCGTGTCCGAACACCTGCTGCCCAATACCCGCGCCTACTACGAGATCTGGCTGGACGAGGAGCAGGTCGCCGGCAGCGGCCAGGAGGACGAGCCGATCTACGGCAACGCCTACCTGCCGCGCAAGTTCAAGATCGGTTTCGCGCTGCCGCCGGTCAACGACGTGGACGTGTTCGCCAACGACCTGGGTTTCATCGGCGTGCTCGACGCCGATGGCACGTTGGTCGGCTACAACGTCAGCCTCGGCGGCGGCATGGGCGCCAGCCATGGCGATGCCGAGACCTACCCGCGCGTGGCCAACGTGGTCGGCTTCATCGACCGCGCGCAGTTGCTCGATGTCGCCACCGCGGTGGTGACCACCCAGCGTGACCTGGGCAACCGCACCGTGCGCAAGCGCGCGCGCTTCAAGTACACCATCGACGACCACGGCCTGGACACGGTGGTGGCGGAGATCGAGCGCCGCGCCGGCGTGCGCCTGCAGGCCATGCGCGACTTCGCCTTCGCGCACAACGGCGATCGCGAGGGCTGGCAGGCCGGCGAGGATGGCCGCTGGCACCTGACCCTGTCGCTGCCGGCCGGGCGCATCGCCGACCATGCCGATGGTGCGCAGCACCTCAGCGGCCTGCGCGCGATCGCCGCGCAGCTGCGCGATGCCGGCGACGGCGCGCACTTCCGCATGACCTCGAACCAGAACCTGGTGATCGCCGGCATCCCCGCCGCGCAGCGCGAGGCGATCGACGCGCTGGTGCGCGCGCATGCGCTGGACGCCGGCAACCGCGCGCCCACCGCGCTGGCGCGCGCGGCCATGGCCTGCGTGGCGCTGCCCACCTGCGGCCTGGCGATGGCCGAGGCCGAACGCTACCTGCCGGCCTTCGCCGCGCAGCTGCAGCCGCTGCTGGCCCGCCACGGCCTGGAGGACGCGCCGATCCTGCTGCGCATCTCCGGTTGCCCGAACGGCTGCTCGCGTCCGTACCTGGCCGAGATCGCCCTGGTCGGCAAGGCGCCCGGCCGCTACAACCTGATGCTCGGCGGCGACCACCGCGGCCAGCGCCTCAACACCCTGTACCGCGAGAACATCGCCGAGCCGGAGATCCTCGCTGCGCTGGAGCCGCTGTTCGCGCGCTATGCCAGCGAGCGGGACGCGGACGAGCGCTTCGGCGACTTCCTGCACCGCAGCGGCGTGGTCGCCCTGCCCGCCTACCCCACCCACCGCCACCTGATTCCGTCGGAACTGCACGCATGAGCGCTCTGCCCGCCGCCTCCCAAGACGCCTCCGCCAACGCCCCGGCCGCGCCCCTGGATCTCGATGCCGCCAATGCGCTGCTGGCGACGCTGTCCGCGCCGGAGCGCGTGGCCTGGGCGTTGCAGCACGGCCCGGCCGAGGCGGCGCTGTCGTCCAGCTTCGGCGCGCAATCGGCGGCCACCCTGCACCTGCTGACCCGGCAGCGCCCGGACATCCCGGTGATCCTGATCGACACCGGCTACCTGTTCGCCGAGACCTACCGTTTCGCCGACGCGCTGACCGAGCGACTCAAGCTCAATCTCAAGATCTACCGCCCGCTGGTCAGCCGCGCCTGGATGGAAGCGCGCCACGGCCGCCTGTGGGAACAGGGCATGGTCGGCATCGAGCAGTACAACAATCTGCGCAAGGTCGAGCCGATGCGCCGCGCCCTGGACGAGCTGAAGGTCGGCACCTGGTTCACCGGCCTGCGCCGCAGCCAGTCCGACAGCCGCGCGCAGACCCCGTTCGTGCAGAAGCGCGGCGAACGCTACAAGATCAACCCGATTGCCGACTGGAGCGATCGCGACCTGTGGCAATACATGCAGCAGCACGACCTGCCCTATCACCCGCTGTGGGAACAGGGCTACGTCTCCATCGGCGACTTCCACACCACCCGCCGCTGGGAACCGGGCATGCGCGAGGAAGACACCCGCTTCTTCGGCCTCAAGCGCGAGTGCGGGATCCACGAGGATCTGTAAGGCACCCGGGGCACGCGTTCGGCCTTTCTGTAGCCGCGCCGTACGTTACCGACCGCACCGCGTCATTTTCCGTAGGAGCGGCTTCAGCCGCGACCGGGCAATCCCATGAACGCCCGGTCGCGGCTGAAGCCGCTCCTACACGGGTGCCCTTTGTCTCTGGCGCAAGTGCCGACACCAGCAATGACCGCTGACCCGCCTCTTGTGGGAGGGACTTCAGTCCCGACTGCACAAAATCGGATGCGCCGATGGCATCGCTTGTCGCAGCGGAATCACCGTAGCTTCCGACCTCGACCCGCTAAGCCCCCACCACCGGCTCGCGCCGCAGCACCAGCGCCCAGTCCAGCGCCAGCATCAGCAGCAAGGACAGACCGACCAACGGGAACAGCAGCCCGCCCAGCACCAGCAACGCGACCACGCCGCGCAGCGTGCGCCGGTCCGCCGGCAGCGGCGGCACCCCGAGCCCACCGCGTGGACGCCGCTTCCACCACATCGCCGCCGCGCTGACGCACAACAGCACGATGCCCAGGCACGCGCCGATCAGCACGAGTTGGTTGAGCACTCCGTACTCCTGCCCCAGGTGCACGTTGATGCCCCACTCCAGCGTCTTGGCCAGCGGCCCGTAATCGGCATAGCGCATGTCCAGCAGCGCCTGGCCGCTGTACTGGTCCAGGTGGATCACCCGCTGCTGCGCCAGGTCCGGCGGATACACCGAGGCGGTATAGACCCCGCGTGCGCCGCGCGGCAGCGCGACGCTGTAGCCGGGCGCGATGCCGCGCGCCTGGAACCGCGCCACCGCCGCATCCAGGCCGATCGCGCCGGCCACCGGCGCCGCATCCGCCATGCCGGCCATGCGGCCGTGGTCTCCGTGGCCATCATGCGCGCCGTGCGCCGCATGCGGATCCACAGACGGCGGCAACGACTGCGGCAGGCGCGCCTGCCGCAGCGACCACGCCGGCACCTCGCTGTCGCTCAGCCGCTGCGTCGACATCGGCACATCCACCCGCAACCCGGACGGATAGCCGTAATGGTGGCCATTGGCCAGGCGATTGACCTGCGCGCCCCAGAACCACGACCACGGCATCCCGGTCAGCGCCAGGAACAGCAGCGCCACGCCGACCACGCTGCCGGTGAGCGCGTGCAGATCGCGCCAGAACACGCGCTGCGGCGGCCGTCCGCGCACCGTGGTCACGCCGCCGCGGCGCCCGCGCGGCCACCACAGGTACACGCCGGTCAGTACCAGCAGGATCGCCCAGCCGGCGGCCACCTCGATCAGCGCATTGGCGAACCAGCCGACGTAGTCGAGGCTGTGCAGGCGGCGGATGGTCCAGGCCACGGTGCCATGCTCGGGCAACTGACCCAGCACCCGCGCCCGGTACGGATCCACGTACACCACAGCGTGACGGCCATCGGCGGTGGCGATGGTCACTTCCGCCGAGGCATCGCGCCGCGGCGGCGTGGTGTAGCGCAGCGCCTGGCCGGGTTGCGCCGCCAGCGCCGCGTCCAGCAACCGCTGCGGGCCCAGCGCCTGCGCGTGCGCCGGCACCGGCACGGTCTTCAGCGCGTGGTGGAAGTAGCGGTCGATCGGCTGCTGGTAGACGAAGGCCGCGCCGGTCAGCGCCAGCCAGACCAGCAACGGCAGCACCAGCAGGCCGGCATAGAAATGCCAGCGCCACACCGCACGGTAGAAGCGCGCTGGCGCCGCCTCGGCGGCAAGGGTGCGCGCGGCCATCACCAGCCCAAGCTCAGCGTGGCGTACAGCGCGCGGCCATCGCCAGGCGAGTAGCCGGACGACCCGCTGTCGTACCAGGCGTAGACATAGTGCCGATCGGTCAGGTTCTTCAGTTGCAGCGCGACCTCGCGCTGCGGACGCCAGCGCCAGGTCGCGCCGAGATTGGCCAAGGCGTAGCCACCGTAGCGGCCCAGTGTGTTGGTGCGCTCCACGTAGTAGTCGCCCTGCGCGTTGCCCCAGGCCGACAGCGTCAGCCTTGGCGTGGCCTGCCAGTCGATGCCCGCCGTCGCAAGGTAATGCGGCACGTTCTCGATCTCCTTGCCGCGTGTGTCAGGCGCGCTCGGGTCGGGCGTGACGATCAACGCGCGTTGCCGGGAATAGGCCAGCCACAGCGTCCAGCGCTCGTCCGGACGCAGGTTCAGTTGCGCGTCCCAGCCGCGGCGCAGGGTCTTGCCGACGTTGCCGACCTCGCCGGTGCCGACGCTGCCGTTCACACCGAGGATGGTGGCCACTTCGTCGGAGGCGCGCTGCTCCCAGTAGGCCACGCGCGCGTCCCAGCGCTGCTGCGCGCCGGCGAACTTGAGGCCGCTCTCCCAGCCGTCGTTGTAGGACGGCGCCAGGTTGCGCGCCTGAGTGCGGTAGGCGCCGTTGCCGCTGCCGATCTGGAACGTGCGGCCGATGTTGGCGTACAGGCTCGCCTGCCCAGTGAGCGCGTACACCGCGCTCAACTTGGGTTGGCGGATCGTGCCGTAGGCGTAGGTCGGATAGCGCGCACCGCTGGCGAGGTCGCGGAACTGCCCGCCGACGCGATCCACCCGGTAGCCGGGCACCAGTTGCAGACGCGCGGTCGGACGCAGCACCGCCTGCACGTAGGCGCCTTCGGTGTGCAGATCGAAATCCCAGTCGCGCAGCGGCGCGGTGCGCACGCGCGCCACCGTGCGGTAGCGCTGCGAGATGTTGTCCTGCCACTGCGCGTCGACCCCGCCCTCCAGCGCGAAGGCGTCGGCACGGGCCAGCGCCGGGCGCCAGCTGAGCTCGGCCAGCACGCCGCGCTGGCGCTCGTCGGTATCGCGCTCCTGCTGCGCACCGGCCGCGGTGAAGCGCACCCAGCGCTGATTGTCGTAGCGGTTCCAGTACGCCTTGGCGCTGCCCTGCACGGTCTCGGCCAGGCGCGTGTCCAGATGCAGCGACACCTGTGTGGTGTGGCGCTGGCTGCGGTCGTCGCGTGCGTAGTCGGGGGAACTGCGCGGTGCGCGCTGCGCGGTCGCGTAGTCCAGATATCCCGCCTCCAGCGCCGTGTTGCGGTAGTCGCGCGCGCTGAGTCCGGCACGCCAGCGCCCGTCCGGATCGGTATAGAACCACTTGCCGGAGAACGCATGCTTGCGCGCGTCGGCGTGGTCGCGGTAGCCGTCGCTGTCGCGCCAGGCGGCGAAATAGTTCTGGCTCCAGGCACCGCGCTCGATGCCCTGCGTCGCCTGCACTTCGCGGGTGCCGAAGCTGCCGACGGTGACGCTGGCGCGGCCGTCGTTGCCGCCGCTGCGGGTCAGCACGTCGACGCTGCCGGCGATCGCATTCAGGCCGTAGCGCGGGTCGTTGGTGCCGCGCACGATCTCGATCGCGGCGATGTTCAGCGGGAACACCGCATCCAGGTACGGCATGGCGCCGGCATTGTCGTTGCTGGGCACGCCGTCGATCAGCAGCTTGACCGCATTGACCCGGCCTTCGCCGTTGAAGCCGCGGAAGGAGAAACGCCCGGCGTCGGTGCCCATCTTGAACTGGGTCACCTGCACGCCGGGCGCGCGCATCAGCAGTTCCCAGCTGTAGTCCACGTGCTGGTCCTGCAGCAGGTCGCCGCCGAGGATGTCGACGGAACTGAACACGCTGCGCGCGCTGGAACCGGCGGCGAGCGGCGAGGTGGCCTGGACCTTGCCCAGGGTCAGCACGGAATCGCCGGCGCCTGGCGGCGCATCGGCGGCCAGGGCAGGCAGGGACGCTGCGAGATACACGCAGCAGCATGCCGCCACGGGCGGCATGGCAGGAAAGCGGAACATGGCGAAACTCCATCGGCACGAGGACGCGCCGCAGCGGCGCCGCGGCACGGAAATGGCAACCCGTGGATCAGGAGAACAGCGGTGGCCCGCGAGGCGGATGCGCGCGACGCGCGCTGGCCGTGACGAAAAGGCTACGCAGCGCCGCCACCGGCACCAGCGGGCAACGCCAGGGCAGCAGCGCCAGCAACAGTGCCACCCACGGCAACAGACGTGCGGCGAGCAGGCAGTAATCGCAGGCCGGTGCGTGCGCCAGGCCGGCATCGTCGTGGTGGCCACCATGCGCCGCCGAGACGGCTCCCGCCAGCGCCGCCAGGCGCAGGCCGCCGCTGGTGCACAGCGCCTGGTCCTGCAGCGCGGCCGCTTCGGTCCGTGCCTGGCGCCACTGGCTGATCGGCGGCGCCAGCAGCAACAGGCCGAGCGCCAGCGCGGCGAGCGCGGCCCAACACGACGGCAACTGGCGGAGACGGAACATCGGCGCATTCTAGAGGGTGCGATGGCCATTGAAACGCGTGCGACGCCGTGTGCGGCGAAGTGACGCATGGTGCAGGACCGGCCGCGTCCTGAGTCGGCAGGCCGCAGCCCGCCATCGCGGCCGCTGCCTCGGCCCGACCATGGCCGCAGCGCCGTCGCCTCGCCGCTGCCAGACGCCCGGCTAGGTGGTCCAGCCGTTGCGCGACCGGGCCATGCCGTCTGCGCAAATCGAAGACAGGCCGGCCGTTCCCCATCCCGCGACGATGGCCGCCCTTGCATGCCGCCGCGATTGCGGCACCATCGGCCGCGGCCGCGTGGAGGATCCGCAATGGCCACCCTTGTTCCGTCCCACTCAGCGAGCCGCCCCATGCCCACGATCACGATCTACCATAACCCCGCCTGCGGCACCTCGCGCAACGTGCTGGGGCTGATCCGCAACAGCGGCGTCGAGCCGACCGTGATCGAATACCTGAAGACCCCGCCCGACCGCGCCACCCTGCAGACGCTGGCGGCGGCCAGCGGGCTGCCGCTGCGGGAGCTGATCCGGCAGAAGGGCACGCCCTACGCCGAACTGGGGCTGGACGACCCGACGCTGGACGACGACGCGCTGCTGGAGGCCATGCTGCAGCACCCGATCCTGCTCAACCGGCCGATCGTGGTCAGCCCGCTGGGCACGCGCCTGTGCCGGCCGTCGGAGACGGTGCTGGAGATCCTGCCGTCGCCGCAGCGCGGCGCCTTCGCCAAGGAGGACGGGACGCCGCTGGTCGACGCACAGGGCCGCTGGGTGGGCTGAACCGGGCCATGCCGGATTCGCTAAGCCTGGGTGCAACCCACGCGAGCGCCGTGTGAACGCCGCGTCGGCATAAACCGTGACAGGTACCATAGACTGCGTGCCTTTCCGCCCGAGTCGCGCTGCATGTCCCCTGTTGAACCCGCTGCCGACCCGGTGTACTGCGCCGCCAAGCCGCGCAACGAAGCACTGCGCCTGGACGCGCTGCACAGCTACGCGATCCTGGACACCCCGCGCGAGCCGGCGTTCGACGACATCACCCGGCTGGCCGGCCTGATCTGCCAGGCGCCGATCGCGGTGGTCAACCTGATCGACAGCGAGCGGCAGTGGTTCAAGAGCGAAATCGGGCTGGGCACGCGCGAGACCCCGCTGGCGACCTCGCTGTGCGCGCACGCCCTGCTTGAGGACGACCTGCTGCTGGTGCCGGATACCCGCGAGGACCCGCGCTTCGCCTGCAACCCGCTGGTCACCGGCGACATGCGCCTGCACTTCTACGCCGGCGCGCTGCTGAAGACCTCCGACGGCCTGGCCCTGGGCACGGTCTGCGTGCTGGACCGACGCCCGCGCCAGCTCAGCTACGAGCAGATCGAAGCGCTGCGCGCGCTGGCGCGGCAGGCCATGGGCCAACTGGAACTGCGCAAGGCGCTGCACCTGGCGCAGGAGTCCAACCACTACCGCAGCCGCCTGATGGCCATCGCCGGCCACGATCTGAAGACCCCGCTGCGCACCGCGTCCTACGCGCTGAGCAAGCTGCAGCGCCAGCACGACGCCGCGCAGGATGGTTCGCTGGAGACCGCACGCGCGGCCCTGAACCAGGTCGCCGTGGGTCTGGACCAGCTCGCCACCAACGCCGCCGCCGGCGAGCTGCGACTGCCGGCGCTGCAGACCCTGGCCATGGCCGACGTGCTGGCGCCGATCCTGGCCACCTGGCAGCCGCAGGCCGCGGCCAAGGGCGTGCAGCTGCGCAGCGTGCCGACCTCGCTGCGCGTGCGCAGCAGTGCTGCCCTGCTGTCCACCTTGCTGGGCAACCTGCTGGGCAACGCGGTCAAGTACACCGCGCATGGCAAGGTGCTGATCGGCTGCCGGCGCCGCGGCGACCAGGTGGCGGTGGAGATCATCGACCGCGGCATCGGCATGGACGAAGACGGCCTGCGCACGCTGTTCCAGGCCTTCCGCCAGGCCGACCCGCGCAGCGACGGCCTCGGCCTGGGCCTGTGGATCGTGCGCCGCGCCGCCGAGACCCTGGGCTGCACCGTGGAAGTGCGCAGCCAGCCCGGCCACGGCAGCCGCTTCACCGTGCTGCTGCCGGCGGCCGCGGACGCCTGACGCCTGAGCCACGCTGGCGCAGGTGTACTTACTTGGGCTGGTGCCCGTACCCTCATCCGCCCCTTCGGGGCACCTTCTCCCGAAGGGAGAAGGAAGATGTCAAGCGCAGCCGCGCAGCGTTGAGCAGCCAAGGCTCGGCAGGGACCCGTGAGGGACCAAGGTCTTCCGGCAGCCTGCCGTCGGGACTGAAGTCCCTCCCACAAGGGGCTCTCACACTCAGTGCGAGTGGCCAGGGTGCAGCAGCCGCGGGAATCCAGCTTTTGCGATTCCCCACTCCCGATTCCCCATTCCCGGCTTCACAGTCACTCCTTCAACACCATATCGATGCACAACACCGCCGCCATGATCAGGATCCGCCGCGGATCCTCGGCCGGCACGCTGTCGGCGATCGACAGCATGTAGTTGTCGGCGCTGGTGAACAGCTCCTTGCCCAGCCCGGCCCACTTCTTGGACACCTGCGCCAGTTCGCGCTCGCCCTGCACGAAGCGGAAATCCCAGCTGGTCCACTTGCCACGCAGCGTGCACACCGGCGCGCCCTGGGCATCGAGCACATCGAACTTGCCGCCGATGGAGAAGAACTTCTGGCTGAAGGAACCGACCAGCCGATCGTGCTCGTCCAGCACCTCCACCCTGGACAGGAACAGCGAGAAGCCGCGCTTGACCGTCAGCACCTTCTGCCCTTCGGGAGTCCGCACTTCCACCTGGAACGGGGTCATGCGCTTGTAGTCGGAGAACCGGAAGATCTTGGTGAACAGGCCCAGGTTCGGCTCGCGGCATTCCAGCAGCTTGCGGTTGCTGTGCGGATCGAACACGTCGTAGTTGTTGGCGGCCTTGAACATGCCGACCTGTTCCTTGACGAAGAACAGGTTGTGCTGAAGAACAGGATGCATCGGGCGTCCTTGCGTTGGGAAAGTCGACGCGCCCCGGGCGGGGGCCGCACAGCGGCGGCGCGCTGCCGGCAGGCGCCGGCACGTCCGGGGTCGCGGTCTGCCGGGTGGCAGAAGGGGCCGCATGATAGGGGGCGGCTCGCGCTGCGGCAACGCGCACGGCAGGCAACACGCAGGTACGGGGTCTTCATTCCAGTGCAAGCCGCGATGCCGTTGCCCTTGCTTCTTTTGCCCAGACGTCTGTCCAAAGCCAATCGACGCATCAAGCACGGGGCGCCGCTCTTGCCATTCCCCAGTCCCGATTCCCGATTCCCGGCTTCACCGCCATTCCCCAATCCCGACTCCCCATTCCCGGCTTCACCGCCATTCCCCAATCCCGATTCCCCATTCCCCGCTTCAACTGGTAATGGTCTGGGTCAGATCTTCCCAGCTCGGCGGCGCCGGCCAGTCCGGCTGCTGGTTGCCTTCCATCACCCGGCGCAGGTCGCGGGTGTCGATCTGCGGCGCCAGGACGTGCACCAGTTCCAGCGCGTAGTCGCGCAGCACGCGGTCGCGCGGCAGCACCGCCCAGGCGATGCACTCGGGAATCTCCGGCGGCGCCGGCCACGCGCGCAGGTCGGTGTCGTTGGCGCTCACCGCCATTTCCGCCAGCAACCCCACGCCGAGCCCGGTGCGCACATAGGTCTTGATCAGGTCCGCGTCGAGCGCGGTCAGCGCGATCCGCGGCTCCAGCCCGAGGCGGCCGAAGGCGCGCTGCAACGAAGAGCCGGCACGCGTGGAGGATTCGTAGCTGATCAACGGCTGCGCCGCCAGCGCGGCCATGTCCGGCACCCGCTTGGGTACGTCCAGCGCGTGCCCGCGCGGCACCAGCACCAGCCGCCGCCAGCGGTACAGCGGCACGGCGATGCCGGCGGCCGGCGCAGTGCCGGCGGTGCTGACGATGGCGATGTCGGCATCGCCCTGGCTGAGCAGGTCCAGCGCCGCGCTCTCGGCGGCCTGCTGCAGGTGCACGCTGACCTGCGGATAGGCCTGCTTGATCTGCGCCACCGCCGGCGGCAGCACGAAGCGCGCCTGGGTGTGGGTGGTGGTGAGGGTCAGCTGGCCCTGGCTCTCGCGGCGCTGGTTGGCCGCGTAGGTGCGGATGTTGTTGGCTTCGGCCAGCACCGCACGGGCGCGTTCGATCACCTCGCGCCCGGCCGGGGTCACCGTTTCCAGGCTGCGGCCCTTGCGCACGAACAGCAGGAAGCCCAGTTCGTCCTCCAGTTGCTTGAGCTGCTTGGACAGCCCCGGCTGGGTGGCATGCACGCGCGCCGCCGCCAGGGTGATGTTCAGATCGGCATCGGCAATGGCGACGAGGTAGCGGAGTTGGGTCAGCGTCATCGGGACGAGGGCGAGGCGCCGCCTGGCGGGACGCTCGACTGTAGTGGAATTCGGCCTTTCACCTTATAACCGAAAGCTATCTGCGATGGGCATGAAGTCATTTCCTGGGGCTATGAGCCGGCGCTACGGTCGTCGCTCCCGCCTGCCCCGCGTTGCGAGCCATCCTGTGAGCCCTGCCCCGATTGCCCTGTATCCGGACCTGCACGACCGGGCCGTGCTGGTGATCGGCGGCGGCACGGCCGCCGAACGCCAGGTGCAGGCGCTGCTGGCCGCCGGCGCCCTGCCACGGGTGGCCGCGCCGACCCTGACCCCGGCATTGCAGGCGCTGTCCGCGCAGGGCCGGCTGACCTGGCTGTGCGGCGGCTTCGACAACGCCTGGCTGGAGAGCGTGTGGTTCGTGATCGCCGCCAGCGAGGATCCGGCGAGCAACCGGCAGGCGCTGCAGGCCGCCGCCGCCCGGCGGGTGCTGGCACAAGCCGTGCCGGCAGCGCCGGCATCCGCCGCAGATACCGCCAAAGCCGCCGCACCCCAGGCGCTGCCGCTGCGCCCGGGCAGCGTGACCCTGGTCGGCGCCGGTCCGGGCGATCCCGGCCTGCTCACCGGCAACGCGCTGCATGCCCTGCGCCAGGCCGACGTGGTCCTGCACGACCGCCTGGTCAGCGCCGCGATCCTGCAGCTCATACCGGCGGGTACCGAGCGCATCGCCGTCGGCAAGTCGGCCGATGGCCACAGCGTCGCCCAGGAGCAGATCCACGCCCTGCTGCTGGAACACGCGCGGCGCGGACGCCGGGTGGTGCGGCTGAAGGGCGGCGACCCGTTCGTGTTCGGCCGCGGCGGCGAGGAACTGGAGTACCTGCGGGCGCACGGCGTGGACTACGCGGTGGTGCCCGGCATCACCGCCGCACTGGCCTGCGCCGCCTACGCCGGCATCCCGCTGACCCACCGCGACCATGCGCAATCGCTGCGCCTGGTCACCGCGCACTGCAAGGCCTCGCTGGACACCCTGGACTGGGCCGCGCTGGCGCAGGAGCGGCAGACCCTGGCGGTGTACATGGGCGTGGCCGGCCTGGACACGGTGCGCACGCGCCTGCTCGCCGCCGGTCGCGCCGCCGGCACGCCCTTCGCGCTGGTCGAGAACGGCTCGCGCGCCGAGCAGCGGGTGGTGCGCGGCACCCTCGCCGACCTGCCCGACACTGCCCGCGTGCATGCGGTGCGCGCACCGGCGCTGCTGATCCTGGGCGAAGTGGCCGCGCTGGCCGACACCCTGCACTGGTTCGGCGCCGCGCCGCTGCACTCGCTGCCCTCACCTTCCCCGAAGCAGGCGGCGCCTACCCTGGCCCACGCCGCCTGACCCGCACCCCATTCCCGGAGACCTTGCCCATGGCCATCTACGACAACATCCTCGACACCATCGGCCACACCCCGATCGTCAAGCTGCAGCGCCTGGCGCCGGCGCACGTGGACCTGTACGTCAAGGTCGAGGCATTCAACCCCGGCGGCTCGGTCAAGGACCGCCTGGCGCTGGCGATCGTGCTCGATGCCGAGGCGCGCGGCCTGCTCAAGCCCGGCGACACCATCGTCGAAGCGACCTCCGGCAACACCGGCGTGGCCCTGGCGATGGTGGCCGCCGCGCGCGGCTACAAGTTCGTGGCGACCATGGTGGAGACCTTCTCGATCGAGCGCCGCAAGCTGATGCGCGCCTATGGCGCCAAGGTGATCCTGACCCCGGCCGCCGAGCGCGGCAGCGGCATGGTGCGCAAGGCCGAGGAGCTGGCCAAGCAGCACGGCTGGTTCCTGGCCCGGCAGTTCGCCAACCCGGCCAATCCCGCCTACCACCGCAGCACCACCGCCGCGGAGATCCTGCGCGATTTCGCCGGCCGCCGGCTCGATCACTTCGTCAGCGGCTGGGGCACCGGCGGCACCCTCACCGGCGTCGGCGAAGTGCTGCGGCTGGCTCGCCCGGACGTGCACATCACCGCCACCGAACCGGCCGGCGCGGCCCTGCTGCAGGGCCAGGAGTGGAAGCCGCACAAGATCCAGGGCTGGACCCCGGACTTCGTGCCCGAGGTGCTCAACCGCGAGGTCTACGACGAGGTGCTGAGCGTGGAAGACACCGACGCCATCACGGTGTCGCGCCGCCTCGCCGCCGAGGAAGGCATCTTCACCGGCATTTCCGGCGGCGGCACCGTGGCCACCGCGCTGCGCGTGGCCGAGACCGCGGCGCCGGGCGCGGTGATCCTGGCGATGCTGCCGGACACCGGCGAGCGCTACTTCTCCACGCCGCTGTTCGCCGACATCAACGAAGGCAGCGACGACGACTGGCTGGCCGGCCTGCCGTAAGCGTCATGGCGACGCGGGGATGCAGCCGCGTCGCCATGCCCTTGCGGCACGTCAGCCAGAGGCACGGCAGGGTCGACTTCGGTCACGACGCAGTACGCCATCGGAACGCGCACCGCTTCGTTCGTCGCGGCTGAAGCCGCTCCTACGGAGGCTTGCGGCAAGCTGGCTGAGGCACTGTAGGAGGGATTTCAGTCCCGACGCACTGCGCCATCGGAACGCGCATCGCTTCGCTCGTCGCGGCTGAAGCCGCTCCTACGGAGGCTTGCGGCAAGCTGGCTGGGACATTGTGGGAGGGATTTCAGTCCCGACGCAGTGCACCATCCGAAAGTACACCGCTTCGCTCGTCGCGGCTGAAGCCGCTCCTACAGTGGCTTACGGCAAGCTGGCTACGACACTGTGGGAGGGACTTCAGTCCCGACGCACTGCGCCATCCGAAAGTGCACCGCTTCGCTCGATTGCGATGTCATCGCCCGGCGAGCGCGGATGGCAATGGCAGCGACGCAGCGTCCTGCGCGGACGCACGCTGTGCGCCCAGCACCGACACGCGCTGCAGCAGTTGCGCGACCACCGCGATGGCGATCACCGCCGGCGCCTTGCCGTCGATCCCGGGCAGGCCGATCGGACAGGTCAGCCGTGTCTGCGCAGCCGCGCCCAGGCCGTCGTGGCGCAACCGCGACAGGAACCGCGCGCGCTTGGACGCCGAGCCGATCAGGCCGACGAAGCCGGCACGGCCGGCCAGCGCCGCGGCGGTGAGCCGGTAGTCCAGGGCATGGTCGTGGGTCAGGATCAGCAGCATCGCGTCGGCCGGCGCGTTGCGGGCACGCGCAAGCAATGCGGCTTCATCCAGATGCGCGGCACCATCGGCAGCGGCAGCCAGGTCCGCGCGCGGATCGGCCCAGTCCAGGGCGAACGGCAGTTCGCGCAGCGCACGCGCGATGGCGATGCCGACGTGGCCGGCGCCGAACAGGAGCAGCTGCGTGCGCGGTGGGCCGATCGCCTGCTGCAACAGCGCCCCGGCCGCGGGCGCCGGCGCACGCAGCGATAGCGGCTGTGGCGACGCGTCCTCGACAGCATGTTCGACGCCGCCCGCCTGCAACCGGGTCGACAGCGTGCGCCCCAGCGTCGCCTGCCGCAGCCAGTCGCTGCGCGCCGGATCCAGCCGCTCCAGCAACAGGCGCACGCGCCCGCCGCAGCACTGGCCGAGCAGATCGTCGGCCCGCGCTTGCGCCGCGCATTCCGCGCACTGGCCGCTGCAGGCCGCCGCGCGCGCCGGCGCCGCCGCGCCCAGCGTGTAGTCCTGCACCTGCCAGCTGCCCGGCGGCTGCGCCAGCAGGTCGCGCGCCAGCGCACAGGCACGCCACTCGAGCACGCCGCCGCCGATGGTGCCGATGCTGCCGTCGGCGCTCACCAGCATGCGCGTACCGGCCTCGCGCGGGGTCGAGCCGGCCGTGGCCAGCACCGTGATCAGCGCGGTCGCGCCGCGCGCCAGCGCCGCTTCGGCATGCAGGCTCCAGTCAGCGCGCATCGGCCGCACGCCTCGCGATCGCGGCCAGGATGCGTTCCGGGGTGGCCGGCGCGTCCAATGCGGGCACGCCGTTGCCCGGCGCCGCCGCGGCCACCGCCTGGGTCAGCGCCGAGAACACCGAGATCGCCAGCATCAACGGCGGCTCGCCCACCGCCTTGGAACGGTGGATGGTCGGCTCGTCGTTGCGTCCGGCATCCCACAGGTCGATGCGCATGCGCGCCGGGCGATCGCCCGCGGTGGGAATCTTGTACGTGGACGGTGCATGGGTCAGCAGCCGGCCGTGCGCGTCGTAGACCAGTTCCTCGGTGGTCAGCCAGCCCATGCCCTGGACGAAGCCGCCTTCGACCTGGCCCAGGTCGATCGCCGGGTTGAGCGAGCGGCCGACGTCGTGCAGCACGTCCACCGCCAGCACCTTGTGTTCGCCGGTCAGGGTGTCGATCACCACTTCGCTCAGTGCCGCGCCGTAGGCGAAGTAGTAGAACGGGCGGCCGCGGTGGCTGGCGCGGTCGTAGTGGATCTTCGGCGTGGCGTAGTAGCCGCTGGCCGCCAGCGAGATGCGCGCCATGTGCGCCTGCCGGCACAGCGCGCCGAACTCCAGTTCCAGGTGGCCGGCGACGACCTTGCCGTCGGCGAAGCGCACCTGCGCCGGCGCCACGCCTCCGCGCTCGGCGGCCAGCACGGCCAGGCGCGCGCGGATCTCGCTGGCGGCGTTGTAGGCGGCCATGCCGTTGAGGTCGGTGCCCGAGGACGCCGCGGTGGCCGAGGTGTTGGGCACCTTGTCGGTGCGCGTGGCGGTGATGCGCACGCGCGCGGTGTCGATACCGAACACATCGGCGACGATCTGCGCGACCTTGATCATCAGGCCCTGGCCCATCTCGGTGCCGCCGTGGTTGAGCTGCACCGAGCCGTCGGCATAGACCAGCACCAGTGCGCCGGCCTGGTTGAGATGGGTGGTGGTGAAGCTGATGCCGAACTTCACCGGAGTCAGCGCCAGGCCCTTCTTCAGCACCCGGTGGCGCGCGTTGAACGCCGCCACCGCCGCCTGCCGCGCGGCGTAGCCGGTACGCATGGCCAGTTCCTCGATCAGCGCCGGCGCGACGTTGTCCTGCACGGTCATGCCGTACGGAGTGACGTTGCGGTGCGGCGCCGCGTACAGGTTCGCCCGGCGCACCGCCAGCGCATCGCGGCCCAGCGCCGCGGCGACCGCGTCCAGCACGCGTTCGATCGCCAGCATGCCCTGCGGCCCGCCGAAGCCGCGGAACGCGGTGTTGGACACGGTGTGCGTGCGCAAGCGGTGCGAGACGATCTCCACCACCGGCAGCCAGTAGCAGTTGTCGGCATGGAACATCGCACGGTCGTTGATCGCCAGCGACAGGTCGGTGGTGGCGCCGCAGCGCGAGGCCAGCTCCAGGCGCAGCGCCTGGATACGACCATCGTCGTCGAAGCCGACGTGGTAGTCGACCTGGAAGTCGTGGCGCTTGCCGGTGATGCGCATGTCGTCGTCGCGGTCGTAGCGCAGCTTGGCCGGGCGGCCGGTCAGCGCGGCGACCAGCGCGCAGGCCGCCGCCGGCGCCGCCGCCTGGGTCTCCTTGCCGCCGAACGCGCCGCCCATGCGCCGCACTTCCACGGTCACATCGGCGCTGTCCAGGCCGAGCAGCGCCGCGATCAGGTGCTGCACCTCGCTCGGATGCTGGGTCGAGGACAGCACGTGCAGCTGGCCCTGTTCGCCGGGCAGGGCCACGGCGATCTGTCCTTCCAGGTAGAAATGCTCCTGCCCGCCGATCTCCAGCGCACCGCTGCAGCGTCGCGGTGCCGCCGCCAAGGCGGCATCGATGTCGCCGCCGCGCGCCATACGTTGCGCCGGCTCCAGCACCGCGCCGGCGGCGCGCGCGTCGGCGATGCTCAGCAGCGCCGGCAACGGCGCGTACTCGACCCGCGCCAGGCGTGCCGCGCGCCGCGCCGCGGCATGGCTGTCGGCGGCGACCACGAACAGCGGCTGGCCGTGATAGAACACAGTGTCTTCGGCGAACAGCGGATCGTCGTGCGCGACCGGGGCGACATTGTTCTCGCCGGGAATGTCGGCGGCGGCGAACACCGACACCACGCCGGGTGCTTCGCGCACCGGCGCCAGGTCCAGGCGCAGCAGCCGCGCATGCGGATGTTCGCTCAGGCCGAACGCCAGGTGCAGCAGGCCGGGCGGCTCGGGCAGGTCGTCGATGTAGCGGGCCTGGCCGCTGACATGCGCCGGTGCGCTGTCGTGGTGCAGCGCGCGGTGCACCTGCGACGACGATGCGGGGCCGGCAGCGGTCGGACCGTCAGCCATCGGCCAGCTCCAGCACCGACAGCGGCTCGTGCGGATGCGCGTGGCCGATCCACAACCGCCGCAGCAGGTTGGCTGCGACCGCCAGGCGGTACCCGGCCGAACCGCGCACATCGCTGAGCGGGCGGAAGTCCTGCGCCAGCGCCGCGGCGGCGGCCTCGACCGTGGCCGCACTCCACTGCTGCCCGAGCAGCGCCTGTTCGGCACCGCGCGCGCGTTGCGGCGTGCCGGCCATGCCGCCGAAGCCGATGCGCGCCTGGCGCACCATGCCGTCGTCGATGCGCAACGCGAACGCGCCGCAGACCGCGGAGATGTCGCTGTCGAAGCGCTTGCTCAGTTTGTCCACGCGGTACAGCAGGTCCGCGGGCGGCCGCGACACGTCCACGTGCTCGACGAACTCGCCCGGCTGCAGCGCCTGGCGGCCGTAGGCCAGGAAGAAGTCCTCCAGCGGCAACGTGCGCCGCACATCGCCGCGGCGCAGGGTGACGCTGGCGCCGAGCGCGATCAGCGCCGGCGGCATGTCGCCGATCGGCGAGCCGTTGGCGATGTTGCCGCCGATGGTGCCGGCATTGCGCACCTGGGTCCCGCCGATGCGCCGCAGCAGCTCGCCCAGCGCCGGGTGCAGCGCCGCCAGCGCGGCCTGCGCCTCGCTGTAGCGCACGCAGGCGCCGATGCGCAGCCCGTCCGGCGTGTCCTGCAGCCGGCGCAGCTCGGGGATGTCGCCGATGAACACCACATCGTCGAGCACACGCTGCTGCTTGGTCACCCACAGGCCGACATCGGTCGCGCCGGCGACCAGACGCGCCTCGGGGCGCTGCAGCAGCAAGGCGGCTAGCGCGTCGGCGCTGCGTGGCGCGGTGGCGCGGCGCGCGCGCCCGGTGGTGGTGGCGTGGTGGGTCTGCGCCAGCGCGGCAGTGCGGCGCAGCGCGCGCAGACCGGCCAGGGTGGCCGTATCGTCGCGCGGCACCGGCGGCACCGCCGCGCCGGCGTCCAGGATCGGGCCATAGCCGGTGCAGCGGCAAAGATTGCCGGCAAGCACGTCGGCCAGGGCGGCCTGCGCGGTGCCGAGCGCGCCGATGCTGCGCGCGTACAGCGACATCACGAAGCCGGGCGTGCAGAAGCCGCACTGCGAGCCATGACGCTGCACCAGTTCCTGCTGCACGGCATGCAGCGCGCCGCCGACGGCCAGGCTTTCCACCGTCAGCAGCGCCTTGCCGTCGAGCATCGGCACGAACAGGATGCAGGCAT
Organism: Xanthomonas sp. D-109; assembly: GCF_017746095.1. Classification (NCBI taxonomy): domain Bacteria; kingdom Pseudomonadati; phylum Pseudomonadota; class Gammaproteobacteria; order Lysobacterales; family Lysobacteraceae; genus Xanthomonas; species Xanthomonas sp. D-109. The sequence goes on along the minus strand of NZ_JAGHWV010000026.1, from coordinate 99,992 downwards.
TGAGCGCACGCCAGCGCACCTGCTGGTCGCCCTCGGCGCCATCGCCAGCGGCCAGTTCGCCGACCAGGACCGTGCACGCGCCGCAATCGCCTTCGGCGCAGCCCTCCTTGCTGCCGGTGCGGCCAAGCCGGTAGCGCAACAGGTCGAGCACACTGGCGGTCGGGTCCGCCGCGTCCAGTTCCATCACCTGCCCGTCGAGCAGGAAGCGCACCGTGTCCATCTCAGCTGCCCCGGTAGGTGGAGTAGCCGAACGGCGAGACCAGCAGCGGCACGTGGCAATGCCCCGCCTCGGCCAGGCCGAACGCGATCGGCACCACGTCCAGGAACGGCGGCTCGGGCAAGGCGACGCCGCCGCTGCGGAAGTAGTCGCCCACGGCGAATTCCAGCCGATAGCGTCCCGCTGCCAGAGTCAGCGCGCGCAGCGCCTGACAGCGGCCGTCGGCATCGGTGACGTCCGCATGCAGCAACGTCTCGCCGGCGAACAGGCGCAGCGCCACGCCAGCGGCGGGCAGCCCGCGACTCAGGTCCAGCACATGGGTCGACAGGCTGCTCATCCCACGGATTCCTCCAGGTGCGGCATCGGCCATTGGCCGACGAATTCGGGTTCGGCGTAGTCCATGTACGCGGCAAGCATCGCCTCGCGCTCGTCCAGGAACAGTTGGTCGGCGACCGCCTTCACCAACCGCGGCAACGCGTGCTTCAGCCCGGACAGCGCCGCCGCCGACAGGCCCAGGCTCAGCAGCGCCGAATAGTTGAAGGCGAACAGGCCATGCAGCGCCGCCGCGTGCGCCGGGGTGCTCGGCAGCAACTCGAAGCCGGGGCCCAGGTAGGGATGCGCATCCAGCAGCGGCAGTTCCTGTCCCGGCGGCGGGCGGTAACGGTCGCGCCAGCGCGCGATGCCGTCGGCCACCGCCGCCAGTTCCGGGCGCAGCGCCGGGTCGGTGACCAGGCCGGTGGACAGCACCACGAAGTCGAACGGCAGGCACCCGTGCGGCGTGGTGACCAGGACGCCGTCGGCGGTCTCGGCCACGTCCTGCCACGGGCTGCCCAGGTGCAGGTGGAAATTGGGCCAGGCCGCGGCGCGTTCGAAGGTGTCGTTGGTCGGCGGCTGATTGCGGCGGAAGAAGCTGGCCATCATCGCGTACTTGTCGGCATCGGGCAGTGCGGCAAAGCGCGGAATGATGCCGCTGCGTTCCATGTGCCGGATCGGATTGACCCGCGGCAGCGCGTTGCGGCGCACGAACACGTGCACCTCGCCGACGCCGGCGGCCAGCGCGTGCTGGGCGTTGTCGAAAGCCGAGGCGCCACCGCCGAGGATGCCGATGCGGCGCCCGGCCAGCGCCGCGTAGTCGATCGCCTCGGAGGTGTGCGCGTAGCGCGCGCGGGCCAGCTTGCCGGCCACCAGCGACGGCACGTGCCATTGCCCACCGCCCTGGATGCCGGTGGCCAGCACCACCTTGCGCGCCAGCAGCGTGTCGCCGCCGTCCAGGTGCAGGCGTTGCAGGCGCCGGGTCGGCAGCGGTTCGATGCGCAGCAGCCGCGCCTGGTTGCGCACCGGCAGGCCGAGCACCTCGCGGTACCAGCGCAGGTAGTCCATCCAGTCCGCGCGCGGGATCTTGCCCAGCGCGTCCCAGGCCGCGGCGCCGTGCCGGGCTTCCCAGTAGGCGCGGAAGGTGAGCGAGGGCATGCCGAAGTCCAGCGCGCTCAGTTCCTTGGGCGTGCGCAGGGTGACCATGCGCGCGTAGGTGACCCACGGCCCTTCCTGGCCGGCCGGATTCTCGTCGATCACCAGCAGGTTGGAGATGCGCTCGCGCAGCAGGCCGAAGGCCGCACCCAGCCCGCTCTGGCCGCCGCCGACCACGACCACGTCGTAGACATGCTCGCCGGCGTGCTGCTGCGCGCGGGTCCAGTCGGGCCCGCCGTGGCCGAGCCATTGCAGTTCGCGCGCGACCTGCGCGGACAGCGCCTGCAGCCCGCCTGCCGCGGCGCTCACGACAGCGCCTCCAGGCGCAGCCGCGCGATCTTGCCGATCTCGTCGAGGGCGGTGGCGATCTCCGCCTCGCGCGTATTCGCCAGCCGCGCCTGCATGGCGGCGAGGATGCCGGCCTTGTCGGTCAGGCGCACGCAGACCACGAACGGAAAATCGAAACGCGCGCGGTAGGCGGCATTGAGCGCGTGGAAGCGGGCGAACTCCTCGGCGCTGAGACGGTCCAGCCCGGCCTGCGCCTGCTCTGCAGCCGAGGCGGCGGTCAGTCCGCCGTCGATCGCCGCCTTGCCGGCCAGTTCCGGATGCGCGCGGATCAGCGCCAGTTGCTCCTCGACGCTGGCCGCGTGCAGCACCTGCAGCAGGCCGGCATGCAGATCGGCGAGCGGACGCCGCGCCGCGGCGCGCTGCACCACCCACGGCGAATGCTCGAACAGCGCATGCAGGCGCGCGACGAACGCGGCCTCGGGCAACGCATTCCAGTCGACGTCGCTCATGCGTGGTCCCCCTGCAGCGACACATGCGCCGACACCACCTTCCAGCCGTCGGCGAAGCGCACCCAGCTCTGGCTCTGGCGGCCGCGGCGCGGGCTGCCGTGGCGCTGGAACTCGGCATCGGCGGTGGCGAAGTCGCGCCCGTAGGCGACGATCTGCACGCGCAGCAGCCGCCGTTGCGGCGAGCCGCCGCGGCCGCGCCGGAACGCGCGGATCGCGTCGGCGCCGTACAAGGCCTCGCCGACGCCGTAGCGCACCGTGGTCGGCGCATCGTGGAACAGCCGGTCCAGCGCGGCGACGTCGTCGTCCATCAGCGCGCGCTCGTAGGCGGCGAACGCCGCCTGCACTTCGGCCAGGACCTCAGGCGCGTTGAGGATCATGCCGGGTGCACCTGCTGCCAGTGGCGGGCGATGTCGATGCGCCGCGCGATCCAGGCCTGGCCGCTGGCCAGCACGTGATCGAGGAAGCGGGCCAGCGCCAGGGCGCGCGCCGGGCGCCCGGCGATGCGCGCGTGCAGGCCCACCGACATCATCCGCCCGCCCTCGGCGCACAACTGCTCGAAGCCGTCGCGCAGGTAGCGGAAGAACGGTTCGCCGTCGGCGAAGCCGTTGTAGGCGACGAACTTCATGTCGTTGGCGTCCAGCGTGTACGGCACCACCAGTTGCGCGCGGCCGTGGCGGCGGTCGTAGTACGGCAGGTCGTCGGCGTAGCTGTCGGCGTCGTAGACGAAGCCGCCCTCCTCGGCCACCAGCCGCGCCGTGTTGGGACTGGTGCGCCCCTGGTACCAGCCCAGCGGGCGCGCCCCGGTCACCTGCGTGTGCAAGGCGATCGCCGCGGCGATGTGCGCGCGCTCGGTCGTCTCCGGCACCTGCTGGTAGTCGATCCAGCGCAGACCGTGGCTGGCGATCTCCCAGTCGGCCTCGCGCATCGCCTGCACCGCCTCGGGATTGGCCGCCAAGGCCTGCGCCACGCCGAACACCGTGACCGGCACGCCGCGTGCGGCGAACAGCCGCTGCAGCCGCCAGAAACCGGCGCGGCTGCCGTATTCGTACAGGCTCTCCATCGCCATCGCGCGCGCGCCCGGCTGGCTGTGCGCGCCGACCATCTCCGACAGGAACGCCTCCGAGCCGACATCGCCGTTGAGCACGCAGTTCTCGGCGCCTTCCTCGTAGTTGAGCACGAACTGCAGCGCCACCCGCGCGCCACCGGGCCACTGCGGATCGGGCGGCTGCGCGCCATAGCCGACCAGGTCGCGCGCCGCGTTCATTGCCGCGCTCCGTCGGCGTGCCAGGCGGCCAGCGCCGCTTCCACCGCGGCGCCGGACGCGCCGGCATGGCCTTCGGCGCGCAGCACCGCCTCCAGCGCGCCCAGGGTGATCAGCACCTTGTGCTTCATCGCGTTGTAGCCCATCGCGCCGATCCGCCACAGCTTGCCCTGCAGCGGCCCGAACGCGGTGCCGATCTCGATCTCGAAATCCTCGCGCAGGCGCCGCCGCACCGCCTCGCCGTCGATGCCTGGCGGAATCACCACGCCGGTGACGTTGGCCATGCGGTGGCGGTCGTCGCCGAACACCTGCAGCCCCAGCGCGCGCACGCCGGCGGCGACCGCACGGCCGGCCGCCGCGTGCCGCGCGAAGCGTGCCGGCAGGCCTTCCTGCAGCGCCACGCGCGCGCATTCGCGCGCCGCGTACAGCATGCTGGTGGCCTCGGTATGGTGATTCAGGCGCTTGTCGGACCAGTAGTCCATCACCATCGCCAGGTCGAAGTAGTTCGAGCCGATGCGCACGCCGCGGCCGTTGGCGATGTCGTCGCGGACGATGCCGCGCTCGACGTGGCGGCGCGCGAAGATCGCCTCGGCCGCCTGCGCGGAGACGGTGATCGGCGCCGAGCCGGACGGCCCGCCCAGGCACTTCTGCAGACCGCCGGTGACCACGTCCACGCCCCAGGCGTCGCTGTCGATCGGCATGCCGCCGATGGTCGCGGTGGCATCGACGTAGGACAGCGCGCCGGCGGCACGGCACAGCGCGCCGAGGCCGTCCAGCGGCTGCGCCATCGTGGTCGACGTGTCGCCGTGCACGCAGGCGACCAACTTCGGCGCGAAGCGTTCGATTGCCGCAGCGACCTCCGTCATCGGCACCACCTCGCCCCACGGCGCCTCCACGTTCTCCACCACCGCGCCGATGCGGCCGAGGATCTCGCCCAGCAGCAGGCCGAAGCGGCCGAAGTTCAGCACCAGCACGCGCTCGCCCGGCGCCACCAGCGACACCAGCGCTGCCTCGATGCCGGCGCGCGCGGTGCCGTCGACCAGGAAGGTCCAGTGGTTCTCGGTGCCGAACAGCGGCCGGTACAGCGCCATCACCTGGTTCATGTAACCGGTCATTTCCGGATCGAACTGGCCGAGCAGGTCCGCGGACATCGCGCGCAGCACGCGCGGATGCGCATTGACCGGGCCCGGCCCCATCAGCAGGCGTTGCGGCGGATCGATCTCGCCGAACAGGTCGGCGGGCAGCGGCTCAACGGACAAGGGTGTCTCCCAGGGAATCGAGGAAGTGCAGCATCGCCGCCACCGCCAGGTCGGCGTCGGCGGGATCCACGCGTTCGGCAGGGTGATGGCTGACGCCGCCGGCGCAGCGCAGGAACAGCATCGCGGTCGGGCACAGCGTGGCCATCACCATCGCGTCGTGGCCGGCACCGGACACCAGCCGTCGCGGCGCGATGCCCTGAGCGGCTATCGCCGCTTCCAGCGCCGCGACCAGGCGCGGCGCGCAGGGACTGGCGGGCAGGTCCTGCACGCACTGCAACTCCAACTGCACGCCGCGCGCGGCGGCGATCGCATGCAGGCGCTGCGCGATCGCCTCGGCCGCGGCATCGCGAACAGCATCGGTGCCGGCGCGCACGTCGATCGAGAACTCGACCCGCCCCGGCACCACGTTGACCGCACCCGGCGCCGCCTGCAGGCGCCCGACCGTGGCCACCAAGTCCGCCGGGCCGCTGCGCGCCACCTGCTCCACCGCCAGGACGCACTCGGCGGCGGCGGCCAGCGCATCGGCGCGCAGGTCCATGCGGGTGGTGCCGGCATGGCCGGCGCGGCCCAGCAGCAGCGCACGGTAGCGGCGCTGCGCGGCGATGCCGCTGACCGCCCCCAGCGCCAGCCCCTCGGCCTCCAGCACCGGCCCTTGTTCGATATGCGCTTCCAGATACGCCAGCACCTCCTGCGGCGCGCGCGCCGCCCGCGGCAGCAGCGCGATGTCCAGGCCCCAGGCGGCCAGCGCCTCGGCCAGGGCGATGCCGTCGCCGTCGTGCACCTGCAGGGCCGCCGGATCCAGCGTGCCGGCCACCGCGCGGCTGCTCAGCATCGATGCCGGAAAGCGCGAGCCTTCCTCGTCGCCGAAGGCGATCACCTCGATGGCGAACGGCAGCCGCCGGCCCTGCGCGTGCAGCGCCGCCACGCATTCGATGCCGAGCATGATCCCGAGCGGGCCATCGTAGCGGCCGGCGTCGCGCACGCTGTCCAGGTGGCTGCCGATCAGCAGCGCCGGCGCCTGCGCGACGACGCCTTCGTAGCGGCCGAGCAGATTGCCGGCCGGGTCGATGCGGGTGTGCAGGCCGGCTTCGCCCATCCAAGCCGCCACCACCGCCACGGCGGCGCGATGCGCCGGGCTGAGCCAGCCGCGGAACAGGCCGTGCGCGGTGTCGCTGTAGGGCGCCACGCCGAGCGCGTCGCAGCGCGCGACCGCGCGCAGGCCCGGGCTGGCCATCGGCGGCGTCAAGGCCATGGCCGGTGCAGGCGCCGTGGCGGCGGGAGGGACGTGGCTGGCGAACATGGCACGGTCACGAAGGAAGAAAGAAGCGAGCGCCGGCGGGCACCAACCGCCAGAAATCCATTTAAATTCAATGGATTGGCGGTTAAAAATGACGATTCGCAGCGGTCGTACGAACTATACGAAGCGCCACAAATGCAGGCAAACGCCGTTTTCGCGTGGATGCATTGCAAAAAATGCAACGCGACCAAGATGCCGCTCCCGCGGTGCCATCATTGCCGGCACCGCGGGGTCGGACCTTCACCCCAACCCCTGTCCCGACGGGAGAGGGGCTAGGCGCTTCCCTTCTCCCATCGGGAGAAGGTGCCCCGCAGGGGCGGACGAGGGTACGGGCGCAGCCTCGTGCACCCGGGCTCCGCGACTCGCTTTCGCGCCGGACCCTCACCCCAACCCCTCTCCCGGCGGGAGAGGGGCTGGGCGCCTCCCTTCTCCCATCGGGAGAAGGTGCCCCGAAGGGGCGGATGAGGGTACGGACGCAGCCTCGTGCACCTGACTCCACGAGTCGCTTTCGCGCCAGACCCTCACCCCAACCCCCGCTCCACGCCCCGGCCCGCGCTTGCGGCGCGGGCGCTCCAGGGTGCGCGCGTCAGTGACGCGCAAGACGCACCCTGTCGCCCCGGTGGGAGAGGGGCTCGCTCTTCCTTCTCCCATCGGGAGAAGGTGCCCCGCAGGGGCGGATGAGGGTACGGGCGCAGCCTCGTGCACCCAGGGTGCGCGCGTCAGTGACGCGCAAGACGCACCCTGTCGCCCCGATGGGAGAGGGGCTAGGCGCTACACACCCGTGCGCGGCTCCAGGATCGCTTCCACCCGCGGCGCCAACACCTTGAGCATGGCCTGCGCCGCCCTGGACAGTTGTCGCTGCGGCGCCACGCACAGCGCCAGCGTCATCGGCCTGGCCAGGCCCTCGCGCAAAGGCACGAACGCCAGGCGCCCCTCGGCCAGGTCGGCGAGCACGTCCAGTTGCGACAGCAGGCCCACGCCGACGCCCTGGCGCACCAGCGCGCGCAGCGCGCGCACGTCGTTGCAGCGGATGCAGCGGCGCGTGTCGATGTGCTGGCGCTGGTACACCGCCTTGGCATGCTCGTTGACGATCAGCGGCGCCGCCGGCAGCAGCAGGCGATGCTCGCCGAGCAGGTCGTTCAACTGCAGGCTCGCCCTGCCGCTGAGCGGATGCCCCACCGGCATGCACAGGCCCAGCGGGATCTCGGCGAAGGCGACCACCTCCAGGTCGATGCCGCTGACCGGATCCAGCAACAACCCGACATCCACCTCCGCGGCGACCACCTTGTCGGCGACCTTCTGGTTGTCCTCGGTCTGCAGGTTGAAGGTCAGGCCCGGGTGCGCGTCGATCAGGTGCGCCAGGGCATCGACCACGATGCCCTCGCTCAAGGCATCGATCATCGCGATCTCGACGTGGCCGCGGCGCAGCCCCTTCAGTTCGTCGAACAGTTCCAGCGTGCGCTGGTAGCTCTTCTCCCAGCGCCGCATGTCCACCAGCAGCAATTCGCCGGCGCTGGTCAGGCGCAGGCCGCCCGGCAAGCGCTCGAACAACTGCACGCCTAGTTCCTGCTCGGCCTTGAGGATCTGCCGGTCGATCGCCGACGCCGACACGTGCAGCGCCTCGGAGGCGCGGCGGATGCTGCGCCAGTGCGCCACTTCCATGAAATAACGGGTGAAGCGGGAAAAGGTCAGCATCGCGGCTCGAAGTCCCTGGGTACCCAACACGCGGCGCGAACGCGGCGAGAGCGGCGCGCCAGGGCCATGGTACGGAAGCGCTGCCGCCGGCGTGGCGTGCGCGGCGTTGCACCGCAGACATGGATGGCATGGCGCGCGCCGCGCCTCATTGCGCCTGCGGATCGAAATAGGCCTCCCAGGTCGCCGCCGATCCCGCCCGCGTGGCCGCCTGCCGAAACCGCTGCATCGCCTGCGCGCCGTCGCCGCGGTTGAGCAGCGCCACGCCGAGGTTGAAGTAGGTATGGCGGTCGTCCGACTGCAGCCGCACGGCGCGCTGCAACGCGTCGACCGCCTCGGCGTAGCGTCCGAGGTCGCACTGCACCGCCCCCAGGCCGGTGAGCAGTGCGGCGTCCTCCGGCGCTACCGCCATCGCTGCCAGCAGCAGCGACTCGGCCTGCATCAGCGCCGCCGTCCCGCCCTGCGGATCGGTCATCGCCGCATGCACCAGCGCCCTGGCACGCACCAGGGCGTCGCGGCCGGCGTGCGTGCCGGCATCGGCAGCAGGCAACGCGCCTACCACCCTGCCACCGCCCCATCGCTGCGCGGGTCGCTGGCACCGCTCAAGGTGCCGTCGGCCTCGCGCACCAGCGCGCCGGCGTGGCCCATCACCGCGGTGAACGGCGGCACCAGTTCGACCACGTGCCCGGCCGCGCGCAAGGCCTGCACCACGGCGGGGTCGAAGCGGTCCTCCAGTTTCAGCGTGGTGCTGTCCTCGCCCCAGGTGCGGCCGAGCAGCCAGCGCGGCGCGCTGACCGCCTGCTGCAGCGGCACGCCGAACCGGGCGTAGCGGCTGAACAGCGCCGCCTGGGTCTGCGGCTGGCCTTCGCCGCCCATGGTACCGTAGGCCATCAGCCGGCCGTCGTCGAAGCGTGCCAGCGCCGGATTGAGCGTATGGAAGGGTTTGCGCCCGGGCGCCAGCGCGTTCCAGCCGTCGGCCGCGAGACGGAAGCTGCAGCCGCGGTTCTGCCAGACGATGCCGCTGCGTGGCAGCACCAGCCCGGAACCGAATTCGAAATAGGTGGACTGGATGCAGCTGACCGCACGGCCGGCGCCGTCGATCGCACCGAACCAGACGGTGTCGCCGGCCTGCGACGGCTGCGGCCACGGCAGCGCGCGCGCCGGATCGATGCGCGCGGCCATCGCGTCGAGCGCGCCGGCATCGTCGAGCAGCGCCTGCGCGTCCAGGGTCATCCAGGCCGGGTCGCCGACGTGCGCATCGCGGATCAGGAACGCCTGCTTGGTCGCTTCGACCAGGCCGTGCAGGTGCGCGTAGCCATCGGCCTGGTCCACGGCCAGGCGGTCGAACAGCGCCAGGATCAGCAGCGAGGCCAGGCCCTGGGTCGGCGGCGCGTGGTTGTACAGGCGCGCGCCGGCGACCGCCACCGACAGCGGCACGCTGGCCTCGGCCTGGTGCGCGGCCAGATCGGCGGCGCGCAGCGGGCTGCCCAGCGCCTGCAGGTCGGCGGCGAGGTCGGCGGCCAGCGCGCCGCGGTAGAAATCGTCCAGGCCGGCCGCGGCCAGGCGCTGCAGGGTGGCAGCCAGTTGCGGCTGGCGCAGCAGTTCGCCCTCGCGCAGCGGCCGCCCGGCGGCTTCGAAGATCGCCGCGTAGGCGCCGGGCTGGGCGCGCAGTTCGGCGCCCTTGGCCGCGGCGATGGCGGCGCCGCCGAGGGTGACCGGCACGCCGGCCGCGGCATGCTCGATGGCGTCGTCGAGCAGGCGCGCCAGCGGCAATTTCGCGTCGCTCCGGCGCAAGGCCAGATCCCAGCCGGACACGGTGCCGGCGACGGTGTTGGCCGCGCCCGGACCGCGCCATGGAATCGCCGCCTGCCCGGCATAGTGCTGCAGCGTGGCGCCCTGCGCGGCACGGCCGCAGGCGTCGATCGCATGCACGCGGCCGTCGGGTTCGGCGATCAGCCAGAAGCCGTCGCCGCCGATACCCGTCATGTGCGGATAGACCACCGCCAGGCAGGCCGCGGTCGCCACCGCCGCCTCCACCGCGCTGCCGCCGTCGCGCAGCACGTCGCGCCCGGCCTGCGCAGCGAGATGATGCGGGGCGACCACCATGCCGCGCCGCGACCGCAGGGTGTGCAGCATCAGCGCGGCTCCAGCGACGGCGGGGTCGCGCCGATCAGGCCGGCGCGTTCCAGGTGCGCGGCGAGCGCGAACAGGCGGTCCTCGCGTCCCGGCGCGGCGATCAGTTGCACGCCCAGCGGCAACTGCCCCGGGCGGTACAGCGGCGCGGCCAGCACCGGGCAGCGCGCCAGGCCCAGCGGCTGGGTGAACACGCCGAGATTGGCCCGCGCCGACACCGCCGCCCCGTCGAGTTGGATCGTCTCCTGGTCGATGCGCGGCGCCGCGCACGGCGTGGCCGGCGCCAGCAGCACGTCGACCTCGTCCCACAGGCATTGCATCGCCTCGGCGAACCAGTCGCCGAACCGCTGCGCGTCGGCGATGGCCGCGGCCGGCAGTTGCAGCCCGGCGAGCAGGCGATCGCGCGTGGCCGGATCGAAGCGGTCGCCATGCGCGGCCAGCGCCTGGCGATGGCGATAGCCGCCCTCGGCCGCGGTCATCACGAACGCCGCCGCGCGGGCGCGTTCGGCCTGCGGCAGTTCGCGCCAGGCGTTGCCGCCCAGCGCGTCGTGCAGCGCGGCCAGGCCGGCGTCCAATTCCGGATCGAGATTGCGTCGGAACCAGCCGTCCAGGCGCGCCACGCGCAAGCCGACGGCGTCCCGCGACGGCAGCGGCTGCCCACGCATGGCCTCGTACACCACACGCAGGTCGGCGACCGTGGTCGCGAACGGCCCCACCACGTCGAAGGCCTCGACGAACGGGAACACGCCGTCCATCGCCACGCTGCCATGGCTCGGGCGCAGGCCGTAGATGCCGCACAGCGCCGCCGGCACACGGATCGAGCCGTTGGTGTCCGAGCCCAGCGCAAACGGCACCCAGCGCGCCGCCACCGCCGCCGCCGAGCCGCCGGAGGAACCGCCGGCCAGGCGCTGCGGATCGTGCGGATTGGCGGTGGTGCCGTAGTGCGCGTTGACCGTGGCGAAGCCGTAGGCGAACTCGTCCATGTTGGCGGTGCCGACCAGCACTGCGCCGGCCTCGGTCAGGCGCCGCAGCACCGCCGCATCGCACGTGGCCGGCGCAACGTCGGCGCGCAGCGCGGCGCCGGCGGTGGTCGCCAGGCCGGCGACATCGAACAGGTCCTTGACCACGAACGGCACCCCGGCCAGCGCACCGCCGTCGCCGCCACCGGCCAATGCCGCCTGCACGCGCGCCGCATCGGCCTCGGCGCGCGCCGGCAGCGGCCGCGTCACCGCGCACAACTGCGGATTGCCGCGGTCGATCTGCGCCAGCGCCTGCTGCGCGTGTCGCCGTGCGGCGCTGCCGTCGGCGCGCGTGGCCGCCACCATTGGCGCGACGACCCCACCCTCCTGCGACGCTGGCGGTGGCGGCGGCGCCGCGAAGTCCTGCAGCAGGTGCGCGTAGCCGCGCAGCAGCTCGGCGTTGCGCTGGATACCGGCCTGCCAGGTCGCTGGGATCTGCATGAGCTCGTCTCGATGGAGGGGGAACGGTGCACGCTGTCGATCGCCAGCGTCGCCTGCAACGCGCGGTTCGCGCAACCCGCCCAAGCAGCGGGCATGTCCTCCAGCGACGCGTCCGTCACCCTTCGGCCTGGCGCGGACGGCGCCAGCGTCACGTAGCGCAGCGCCCGACCGGCCCTGGGCCGAAGGCCCGCCCTACGCCGGCAGCGGCGCGCCCAGCGCCGGCGGCTGCGGCGCGGTCAGGCGCTCCACCAGCAACTGCTCGATCGCGTCCACGTCGACCTCGCGCACCACCTGCTGCGCCTGTTCGCCCAGGCCCGGCTGGTAGCCCGGCGCCCACGACAGGATGTCGCCATAGCCGGCGCCGAACTCGGTGTTGGTGTCCACGTACAGGGTCTCGCTGACGGTGGCCAGTTCCGGACGCAGCCATACCGCGGTGGCCAGTTCGTCCCACATCGGGAAGCCGGGCTCGCGCCGGCGCAGCGCATGGCCGATCGGCGTGTCGGCGGCGCTCATCCGCGCCAGCAACTGCGGGGTCAGTTCGGTGGCGGTGGACGGATCCACCGGCACCATCACCATGCGCCGCCACGGCGCACGCATCACGATGCTGGCCGCCTCCGGATCCCAGCGGATGTTGAACTCGCGCCGCGGCGAGTTGACGAACTCGCGGGCGAACTGCGCCGCCGACACGCTGTCGCGGCGCTGCCGCGGATTGAGGCTGCCGCCCATGTACACCAGTTCCTTGGCCAGGCTTGCGAATTCGGGGTCCAGCCGCTGCGCCAGGGCCAGGTTGGTCAACGGCCCGGTGGCGACGATGCTGACCTCGCCGGGGAACTCGCGCACCTTGCGGATCATGAACAGCGCCGCCGGCTCGCTGGCCGCCTGCACCACCGTGGGATTGCCCAGCGGCAGGTCCGGGACCACGTCGTGCGCGTGGTAGCGCGGCGCGCTCTGCACGGTGTCGTGCTCGACCCATTGCCGGGTCCACGCGCCCTTCCACAGCAGCTTGCCGTACAGCGCCTCCCAGCGCTCGGTGGCCAGTTCGCTGTTGAGCAGCGGAAACACCGGACCGGGCAGCACCGGCACCTCGCCGCGCCCGGCGATTTCCAGCAGCCGGCGCGTATGCGCCAGCGCCTCGTCGCGCCAGATGTTGCCGCTGACCACCGAGATGCCGAGCACCTCGACCTCGGGCGATTGCAGCAACAGCAACTGCGCAGGGGTGAAGCCGTCGATGTCGTCCTCGAGGATGACCCGGCGGCGCGGAGCGGTGGCGGTGCTGGCGGAAGCGATTGGCATGAGGCGGGACAGTGGGTGGCGGAAGGGGAACGACCGGCGCGTCGGGCGCGATCGACGTGGAACGCGGCAACACGTCGAAACGCGAGCGCCGGCGACGTGCCGCGCGGGCGCTAGGGTAATCGGGTTTGCGCGCACTGCCACGCACGACGAGGCGCTGCCGGGTCGCGCCCGTGCCCATTCGTGACGCGCTCGCGCGCGTCCGCCGGGGGCAGCCGCGTAAACTTGCGTGGCCGCAACCGAACCAGGGAAGGACTGCATGCACGAACGAACCGACCGCACCGATCCATCGCCCGCGCGCGCGCAGGCGCGCGTGCCGTTGCTGGTCCGCACGACCTCCCCGGCGCATTTCCTGCTGGCGCTGCTGCTCGGCGCCAGCCTGCAGCACGCCCTGCCGCTCCCGCTGCCGCAGGGCGCCGCGCTGGCCTGGCTGCAACTGGGGGGCGGCGTGGTCGCGCTCGCCGGCCTGCTGCTGGCGTGCTGGTGCTTCGTGCTGTTCGCACGCGACCGCACCACCCTGCTGCCCGAGCGCGCGCCCTCGCACCTGGTCTGCCACGGCCCCTACCGGCTGACCCGCAACCCGATGTACGTGAGCCTGACCCTGAGCTACCTCGGCCTGAGCGTGCAGATCGGCTGGCCGTGGTCGGCGCTGTTGCTGCCCTTGCCGTTGCTGGCCTTGCAGTGGGTGGTGATCCCCTACGAGGAAGCGCGCCTGCGCGAGCGCTTCGGCAGCGCCTATGCGCACTATTGCGCGCAGGTCGCGCGCTGGCTGTAGCCACCGGCCTGGCCGGCACGCCTCAGCGTGCCAGCCACCAGGCCGCCGCCGCGGCCAGCAGCAGCGCCAACAACACCCACCGCCAGGCCCCGCCGCGGTCGCCGGCGGCCACGGTCGAGGCGGTGCCCAACGTGGGCGCCGAGCGCAGATGCCGCTGCACCATCTCCAGCGCCTCGCGCAGCGACATGTCCGGATACTGTTCGAACACCAGCTTGGCGGCCTTGCGCCGCTCGCCGCGACGCAGCGCCAGTTCCGCCGCCGGCGGCAGGCGCCGTTCCTCGGTCGGCGTTTGCGCCGGGGCCGACGTTGCCGGTGTCGCGCCCGCTGCGGCAGCGGACGCGTGGCGGTCGAGCAACTCCGTCACCGAGCGCGCCGCGCCGGCCAGCAGCCAGGCATCGACCTGCTCCTTCGCACTGCGCAGGTCCATGCCGCTGTGCGCGCGCAGCAGCTTGATCGCCTTGACGATCTGGCCCTGCGCGAGGGCCTCGGCGACCTGTGGCGGCGGCGGGTTCGGGTTCATGTCGCAGGCGCTGAGATGGGGGCGCGTCAGTCTTGCCGCTGGCCGGTTAAGCGGCCGTGGCAGTGCGCGGCGGCGATGGCGACACCCTCACGCACCCATCATTCGGCTCCCCTAAATATCGGCGTATGAAGATCGAAATCTGGCAAGGCGACATCACCCAGCTCGACGTGGACGCGATCGTCAACGCCGCCAACGAGTCCCTGCTCGGCGGCGGCGGCGTGGACGGCGCCATCCACCGTGCCGCCGGCCCGGAACTGCTGGAAGACTGCCGGCGCCTGCCGGAACTCAAGCCGGGCGTGCGCTGCCCGGTCGGCGAAGTGCGCGCCACCGCGGGCCATCGGCTCAAGGCGCGGCATGTGCTGCATACCGTCGGGCCGGTGTGGCGCGACGGCGCCCACAACGAACCGGCCCTGCTCGCCAACTGCTACTGGCGCACGCTGCGCCTGGCCGAACAGATGGGCCTGCACTCGGTGGCGTTCCCGGCGATCAGCTGCGGCGTCTACGGCTACCCCCTGCACCAGGCCGCACGCATCGCGGTCGCCGAAACCGACGCCTGGCAGCGCGCGCACGCGGTGCCGAAGCGGATCATCCTGGTGGCCTACAACGACGCCACCGCCAAGGCCTATCGGCAGGCGCTGCGCGACGCGCAGTGCGCCACCGCGGCCTGAGCGCCCGTCCGCTGGCAGCACTACGCCCGGCGTGGGCACCTGGCCCACGCCGGGCGTAGGCTGCCCCGGATCCCAGGCATCTGCTCACTGATTGACGTTGCGGCGCGTCGCAGGGTGTCGGTGTTTCCCCGACACCGTGTCGGGGGACGCCGCAAAGAGTGATTGCGCGCTCAGATTTGCTCAGATTGACCCGCGGCGGGAAGGCTACAGTGCGCGAGCCTCAATCCTAACGCCGCCTTAACATCATGACGATCTCCTGCCGCCCGCGCCCAAGCACGCTGGCGAATGCGCTGTTTGCGCTCCCGTGGGCCGCCGGCCTGGCCTTGACCCTGACCTGCGCGACGGCACTTGCCCAGGAGGCCGCCCCGGCCGCCTACACCACCGCCGACGCGGCGGCGCCGATCGCGGTGCAGGCGATCCGGGTGACCGGCGTCGGCGCGCATCCGCGCGAGCGGATCGACCCGGCGCGCCTGCAGGCCCTGGCCGACGCCCGCCTGCACGCGCTCGGCGGCGGCACGCTGCCGGCCCGGCTCAGCTTCGCGCAGTTGCAGCAGATCGCCGACACGCTGACCCAGGCCTATCGCGACGCCGGCTTCCTGGTCGCCCGCGCGTATCTGCCGGTGCAGACCCTGGGGCCGGACCAGGTGGTCGAGATCCGCGTGGTCGAGGGCCGGGTCGGCAAGATCACCGTCGAGGGCGCGCGCCGCTACGACGACCGCCTGATCGCCAGCCCTGCCCTGGCCCTGCAGGGCCAGATCCTGCGCCAGCAGGATCTGCAGTCGGCGCTGCTGTATGCCCGCGACCTGCCGGGCGTTTCCGCCACCTCCGTGCTCAAGCCCGGCGCCAACCCAGGCGAGACCGACGTGGTGATCCAGGCGCGCGAGGAGCGGCCGCTGCAGGTCAGCGTCGGCGCCAGCAACTACGGCACCCCGAGCATCGGCCGCTACCGCGCCCAGGTCGGCGTGGACTGGAACAACCCGCTGGGCCTGGGCGACCACCTGTCCGCCAGCTACGCCTATGCGCTGGATCCGGCCAATACCTGGCAGGGCAGCCTCGCCTACCAGGTGCCGATCGCCGGCGTCGACGGCCTCAGCGCCAGCGCGTCGTACACGCGCAGCGTGGTCAACCTCGACAACGGCGCGTTCGCCGCGCTCGACATCCAGGGCCCGACCCAGCAGAGCGCGCTGGGCCTGGACTGGAAGTTCGTCAATTCCGATGCCTGGCGCGTGCAGAGCTGGCTGCACCTGGTCAAGGAAAGCTCGCGCCTGCAGGGGCTGGGCGTGCTGCTGTCCAAGCAGAAATTCGACGTGGCCGAGCTCGGCACCAGCGTGCGCCACGACGACCGCCGGCTCCACGCCATCGACCTGCTGCAGGTCAGCGTGCGCGGCGCGCTCGACGACGACTCGCCGCAGACCGACTATCTGTACGCCCGCCACGACCGCCACTTCACCGTCGCGCGCCTGAGCTACACCCGGCTGCAGGGGCTGACCGCCACGCAGCGTCTGCAATTGCGCGTCAACGGCCAGTACAGCGACGACACCCTGACCCCGCTGGAACAGTTCTCGCTGGGCGGACCGACCAGTGTGCGCGCCTTCCCGCTCGGCGCCGCGCTCGGCGACCGCGGCTTCGATTCCGGCCTGGAGTACCAGGTGGACGCACCGGGCTTCGCCAGCGCCGCCTCGCCGTTCGGCGGCCGCGCCTGGGGCCAGTTGCTGACCGCCAGCGTGTTCTACGACTACGGCCGGGTCTACCCGAACGGCGCCAACCGCGCGGTGTACGACAGCGTCACCACCTTCGAGGGTGCCGGTGTCGGCCTCAGCTTCCGGCTGCCCGACTGGCACGGGCTCTCGTTCGATCTGGCCGCGGCCAAGCCCACCGGCACCACCAAGCCGGGCGACGGCAAGGATGTGCGCTACTGGGCCCGCTTCGGCCTGACCTTCTGACCTGGGGATCCCCATGAACCGCATCTACCGCCTCGTCTTCAACCGCCACCTCGGCGTGCTCCAGGTCGCCTCCGAAGTCGCCGCCGGCCACGCTGGCGCAACCGGCACCGGCGCGGCGCGCCTGGCCGCGCCGCTGCTGCCCTTCGCCCTGGCTTGTGCGCTGGCCGCGCCCGCCTACGCCAGCGGCGTGCCGTCGCTGTCCAGCGCCACCGGCGCCACCGTGTCGCAGAACGGCGGCACGCTGCAGATCGACCAGAACGCCGCCAAGGCCGTGCTGAACTGGAACAGCTTCAACGTCGGCAAGGACGCCAGCGTGGTGTTCGTGCAGCCGTCCAGCTCGGCGGTGGCGCTCAACCTGATCGACGCCAGCCGCGGCGCCAGCGTCATCGACGGCAGCCTGCGCGCCAACGGCAACGTGTTCCTGATCAACTCCGCCGGCATCCTGTTCGGCAACCACGCGCAGGTGAACGTCGGCGGCCTGGTCGCCAGTTCGCTGGGCCTGGCCGGCGACGATGACCACGGCTACCTGCTCGCGCGCGGCGAGCATGGCGCTGCCAGCGTGGTCAACCAGGGCAGCATCAACGCCGGCAACGGCGGCTCGGTGAACCTGGTCGGCAACCATGTCGACAACCGCGGCAGCATCACCGCCGACGGCGGCGCCATCCGCCTGCTCTCGGCCGACCAGGTCAAGGTGACCATGGACGCGGCCGGCGCGATCGGCATGCAGATGGTCGCGGCCGCGAGCCAGTCGGTGGACGGCGCGGCGGCGGCGGTGAAGAACAGCGGCACCCTGCGCGCCAACGGCGGGCAGAT
The DNA here is from genome assembly GCF_017746095.1 of Xanthomonas sp. D-109. Classification (NCBI taxonomy): domain Bacteria; kingdom Pseudomonadati; phylum Pseudomonadota; class Gammaproteobacteria; order Lysobacterales; family Lysobacteraceae; genus Xanthomonas; species Xanthomonas sp. D-109. Next base: position 82,400 of record NZ_JAGHWV010000026.1, on the reverse strand, counting down.
CCTGCTGCAGGCCGGCAGCACCGGGTTGTCGCAGTTGCTGGTCAACAATACCGGCACGCTCGAAGCCACCGGCATCGACACGTCCGGCGGCAGCGTGCGCCTGATCGGCAGCGGCGGCGACGTGGCCAGCAGCGGCCGCATCGATGTCTCCGGCACCCAAGGCGGCAGCGTGCAGTTGCTGACCGATGGCGCGGTGAACGTCGATGGTCGCATCGATGCCCGCGGCAGCGCGGCCGGCGGCAGCATCCGCATCGGCGGCGGCTACCAGGGCGGCGAGCAGTTGCAACACGCCAGCGCGGCCACCGTCGCCAGCGGCGCGACGCTCGACGCCAGCGCGACCGGCCAGGGCAATGGCGGCTCGATCGTGGTCTGGTCCGACGGCCACACCGCGGTGCACGGCGCGCTGCATGCCGACGCGGCCGGCAGCGGCAACGGCGGCCTGCTCGAAACCAGCGGCCACACCGTCGACTTCTCCGGCATCGCCGTCGGCGCCAAGAGCGCCGGCCCCGGCAGCGCCGGCACCTGGCTGGTCGACCCGGAAGACCTGACCGTGGACAGCGCGGCGGCCAGCACCATCAGCGGCGCGTTGAACGGCGGCACCAATGTCACCCTGCTCGCCACCCTGACCAACGCCAGCGGTCCGGGCAACGTGAGCAGCGGCGCCGGCGACATCAACGTCAATGCGGCGATCGGCTGGAGCGGCAACTCCACGCTGACCCTGGACGCGTACCACAGCATCTATCTCAATGCGCCCATCACCGCGACCGGCGCCAACGCCGGCCTGGTGCTGAACTACGCCGGCTATACCGACAACGGCAGCGTCGGTGCAGGCGACTACTACGTCAACACGCCGGTCTCGCTCGGCGGCGCACACGCCAGCCTGGCGATCAACGGCCAGGCGTACACGCTGATCCACTCGCTGGCCGACGCGGCCACGTATTTCAACAGCCCTGGTTCCTACGCGCTGGCCCAGGACATCGACCTGGCCGGCGTCACCCGCAGCAGCGCCCTGGTGTCCTCCTTCCAGAGCAAGCTGGCCGGCCTGGGCCACAGCATCAACAACCTGACGATCTCCGGCGCCAGCGGCTACGTCGGCCTGTTCGGCACCACCAGCAGCAACAGTGTCATCCGCGACCTGCACCTGGGCAACGTCTCCATCTCCGGCGGCTATTACGTCGGCGGCCTGGTCGGCTACGGCCAGGGCGCGATCAAGAACGTCACCGTCGACGGCAGCGTGACCGGGAGCTCCGGCGGCGTCGGCGGACTGGCCGGCTACAACCTGGGCTTGATCGACGGCAGCGCGTTCGCCGGCAGCGTCAACGGGCAAAGCGCCGTCGGCGGCGTGGCAGGCAACAACGTCAGCGGCACGATCCGCAACACCCACAGCACCGGCAGCGTGACCGGCAGTTCCTCCAACACCGGCGGCCTGGTCGGCTACAACGACGGCGGCAGCCTCACCAACACGTATTCCACCAGCAACGTGAGCGGCACCTACTATGTCGGCGGCCTGGTCGGAACCAACCAGAACGCCGGCACGATCAAGAACAGCTATGCCAGCGGCAGCGTCATCGGCACCAACTCCATGGTCGGCGGGCTGGTCGGCATGAACTACCAGAGCAGCATCGCCAATACCTACGCCACCGGCAGCGTCACCGCGCCGACCTCGGTGGGCGGGCTGGTGGGCGTCAACAACCCCGGTGGGCAGAGCGTCACCTCCAGCAGCGTCAACAACAGTTACGCCACTGGCGCGGTCAGCGGCACCAACAATGTCGGTGGGTTGATCGGCTCCAATGCGGGCAGCGTCAGCAATGCGTCGTGGGACGTCGGCAGTACCGGCCAGGCCAATGCCATCAGCGGCGGCGGCGGCAGCGTGACCAACCTGACCAGCTTCGGCAGCGGCAACCGTTACAGCCACAGCACGTACGGCAATCTCGGCACCTGGACGTTGCTGACCGGCACCAGCAACGTCTACGTCGCCAGCGATGGCGTCGGCAACCCGGCCTGGATCATGATCGAGGGGCAGACGCGCCCGTTCCTGGCCAGCGAGTACAGCACCACCATCGGCAACGCACACCAGTTGCAGCTGATGGCGTACAACATGGCGGCCAACTACAGCCTGTCGGCCGACATCGATGCCAGCCAGACCGCCGGCAGCAACGCCAGCGGCATGTGGACCAGCGCCGGCTTCAGCCCGGTCGGCGACAGCAGCTACGCCTTCACCGGCAGCCTCAACGGCGCGAACCGCACGATCTCCGGGCTGACCATCGTCCGCAGCGGCACGTCCTACGTCGGCCTGTTCGGCAATACCGGCGCCGCCAGCCAGATCGGCAATCTCGCCCTGACAGGCGCCACCGTCACCGGCACCGCGTATGTGGGCGGCATCGCCGGCTTCAATGCCGGCACCCTCAGCGGCATCCGCGTCAACGGCAGCATGAGCGGCACCGGCAACTTCATCGGCGGCCTGGCCGGCTACAACAACGCCGGGACGATCGCCGGCATGCAGACCAGCGGCAGCGTGGTCGGCAGCGGCGGCGCCTACAGCGGCAACTACGTCGGCGGGCTGATCGGCAGCAACGCCAACGGCACGATCGGCACCTCGTCCTCGTCGAGCACGGTCTCCGGCGGCAGCAGCGTCGGCGGCCTGGTCGGCAACGACTACCAGGGCAGCTATAACGACGCCTTCGCCACCGGCAACGTCAGCAGCACCAGCACCACGACCGGCAACAACGTGGGCGGCCTGATCGGCAATGCCATCCAGAGCACCCTGCAGAACGTGCACGCCACCGGCACCGTCACCGCGGCCACCTCCAGTGCCGGCGGCCTGGTCGGCATGGCCGGTGCCGGCACCATCCGCAACGCGTATGCCACCGGCAACGTGTCGGGAACCCGCAGCGTCGGCGGCCTGGTCGGACGCAGTTCCGCCGCGATCGACACGGCCTATGCGACCGGCGCGGTGAACGGCACCTCGTCCGAGATCGGCGGCCTGGTCGGCACCCTGGACCACGGCAGCCTCGCGTCGACCCATGCCACCGGCACCGTGTCCGGCGGCAGCTTCGTCGGCGGCCTGGTCGGCTACAGCGACACCGGCAGCGTGGGCGCGTCCTATGCCACCGGCGCCGTGTCCGGCAGCAACTACCTCGGCGGGCTGATGGGTTACAACGACGGCGGCAGCATCGGCAATGCCTACGCCACCGGCAACGTCTCCGGCAGCATGTATGTCGCCGGGCTGGCCGGCTACAACGACAACGGCACCATCGCCAACACCTACGCCAGTGGCGATGCCACCGGCACGGCGTATGTCGGCGGCCTGGTCGGCGTCAACTACAACAACACCGTGCGCAACTCCTACGCCACCGGCAACGTTTCCGGCACTGGCGCGGTCGGCGGCCTGGTCGGCTCCAATTCCAACGGCAGCATCGTCGCCAGCTTCTTCGCCACCGACATCGGCGGCAATCCGCGGAACGTGGGTCTGAACACGGCAGGCAACAGCGTCGGCACCATCGACGCGATCAGCGGCGGCAGGTCCTGGAGCGCGCTGAACACGCTCTCCACCTTCACCGATGCCGGCTGGGCGATCGACGACCGCGGCGGTACCGGCCTGACCTGGCGCCTGTACGAACACATGGGCACGCCGTTGCTGCGCAGCTTCCTGACCCCGCTGACGATCAGCAGCAGCGTCTCCGGCCTCGACAAGACCTACGACGGCAACGGCGTCAGCGGCACGCTCGCGTCCTACACGGTCGGCGGCGCCTTCGACCCCAGCCTGCTGTTCGGATCGTCGCTGCGCTACGCGACCGCCGGCAATGGCGTCGGCAGCTACACCACCGGCAACGGCACGCTCCAGATCGGTGGCCTGGCGTCCTCGCAGCAGGGCTACGACATCGGCTATGTGGTCTCCGGCGGCATCGCCATCACCCCGGCGACGCTGACGGTGACGGCGACTTCGGGCTCCAAGACCTACGGCAACACCGCCAACCTGAGCGGCTACAGCGTCGCGGGCCTGTTCGGCAACGACACGGTGTCCGGCGTCGCGCTGGGCAGCGCGGGTGCGGGCAGCGGCGCGGCAGTGGGCAACTACGCGATCACCGCGTCCGGCGCCAGCGGCGCAGGGCTGTCCAACTACGTCATCACTTACGTCGATGGCAGCCTCCGCGTCGATCCGGCCACCCTGCGCATCGTCGCCAGCGACACCAGCAAGACCTACGGTGGCACCGTCAGTCTGAGCGGCTACAGCGTCGCCGGCCTGCTCAACGGCGACACCGTCTCCGGCGTGGCGCTGGGCAGTGCGGGCGCCGGCGCCGGTGCCGCGGTGGGCAACTACGCCATCGCCGCCTCCGGCGCGACCGGCGCAGGGCTGTCCAACTACGTCATCAGCTACGTCGATGGCAGCCTGCGCGTCGATCCGGCCACCCTGCGCATCGTCGCCAGCGACGCCAGCAAGACCGTCGGCAGTACCGCCACCCTGACCGGCTACCGCGTCTCCGGCCTGCTCAACAGCGACACCGTTTCCGGCGTCGCCCTGAACAGCGACGGCGCCGGCAGCGGCGCGGCGGTCGGCAACTACGCCATCACCGCCTCCGGCGCCACCGGTGCAGGGCTGTCCAACTACGCCATCACCTACGTCGATGGCCTGTTGAACGTGGTCGCCGGCAGCGGCGATGGCGGCGGTAGCGGCATCCAGTTGCCCACCACGACGGTGCAGGCGATCAACACCTCGGTCGCCGCCGCCACCGTGACCAGCGATGCCGGCAGTACGCCGGAGACGAGTCCGCAACAGGCTGACGAAACGGCGCGGGAGCTGGCCGCCGCGGCACGCACCGGCAGCAGCGGTACGGTGACGGCCGCCACCAACTCGATCCTGATCGTCGACGGCGGCATTCGCGCCCCGGCCGTCGCCTGCAGCCCGGGTGCGTCGGACGCCTCCGCAGACAGCTGCATCATCCGGCAGTAACCGGGAACCACCTGACGGCACCGCGTGGCGGTGTCGTCAGGTCAGCGCACTGCCTTCCTCACCGCCCTCGCCGGCCAACGCGCCGCGCCAGGCGCTCCACGACCGAGACCGGGCGCAGCCGCGCCCGATCGCTTTTGCTGTTGGCGCAAACCGCGCATCCACATGCGCGCCCGCATACGATCAGGCATCGCCCGGCGGCGGCAACCGCGGCAACGCGCGCTGTCCATCCGAACGACGCGGCAGCAGCAACACGAAGCAGACCGATTCGTCCGGCGCCTGCGTGACCAGTTGCACCGAGCCGCCAAGCCGCTCGGCGATCCGCCGGACCAGATACAGGCCGAGTCCCGCGCCCGGCGCATCCTGCGCGTTCTCGCCGCGGTAGTACTTCTGGAACAGCCGCGCCTGTTCGGCGGGCGCGATGCCTTCGCCGGGGTTGGCCACCTCCAGCCGCAGGCCTTCGCCAGTGCTGCGCACGCGCACGCGGATGGCCATGTCCCCGGGGCAATGGCGGTCGGCATTGGCGATCAGATTGCGCACTGCCACGCGCAACAGCCCGGCATCGGTGAGCAGGCCGTCGTCGTCGGTGAAGATCTCGCAGACCACGCGCTGCGGCGGAAAATCCCGGCACAACTCCTCCAGCAGCGTGCGCAGCGCACACGGCCGCAGCCGCAGTTCCGATGCCGCCTCGCCCATGCGGTCGTCGGCGAGATACTCGTCCACCAGCGCCAGCAGCCGTTGCGCGGCATCGCGGATGTTGCCGCACCGCGCGCGGTTGCGTTCCGGCGGCGCATCCAGCTTGCGCGCCAGTTGTTGCGCCGAGGTCATGATCACCGCCAGGGGCGTGCGGAACTCGTGCGACACCATCGCCACGAAATCGCGTTGGTCCTGCGCGACCTGGCGTTCGGTCTGCAGCAAGGCGCGCAAGTCGTCCTCCAGCGCCTGCCGCCGGTTGATCTCGTTGCGCAACTCGGCGGTGCGCAGCGTCACTTCGCGCTCCAGCGCCTGGCCGTGCCTGAGCGCCAGCTTCACCGCGGCATCGGCATGCCGCCGTTCGCGCAGCCGGCGCTGCCGCTCGTAACGGCCGATGAGAGCCACGCTCAGCAGCGTCATGTGCAGCATGGTGCCGAACGTGGTGGCGTACTGGGTCCAGGCATTGACCGGGACGAAGCCGAGGTTGCGCAGGAAGCCCAGCATCACCCCGAGGTAGAACGGAAAGAACGCGAGCACGAAGAACCGCGCCGGCCGATAGCGGCGCCACAGCAGGTGCAGCCCCAACCCCGCCAGCAGCAGGATCTCCAGCAGGCCCAGCGTCTGCACCGGTTGCATGCCCCAGGCGTAGTGGCCGGCGAGCACGGCCACCGCGCCGGCAAGCGCGACCGCCCACAGCGCGCGCGTGCCCCAGCGCACCAGTTGCGGATGGAAGGCGCGCAGGTTCAGTTGCCGGCAGGCGACCTGGAATCCCACCGGCAGACTGCAGGCGATGCTGATGCCCAGCAGCGTGTCGCTCCACGCCATCGGCATGCCGGTGACCTGCTGTACCAGGCCGATCGACAGCGCCTCGTTGAGCACGCAGCCGCCGAGATAGGCCACGAACAGGCCACTCATGCGCGCGCGCGTGGCCAGCCAGAACAGCACGTGCAGACACAGCAGCAGCAGGTAGAAGCCGAAATACAGGCCGAACTGCAGTCCTTCGCGCCGCGACTGGTTGTCGAACGGCAGCCGTTGCCACACGTCCAGACGGGTGACCATCGCGTTCTTGCTGCGCAACCGCAGCAGCACCTCGTAATCGCCCGCATGCGTTGGCGCAAACTGGAAGACCGGGCTGCGGTAATCCACCGGCCAGTCGCGTCGCGGCAGGCGCTCGCCGCTCTCCCCGAGCGCGCGCCAGGCGCCGCCGGCGGGGCGCACATAGGCCTGCACATCATCGAGCAAGGCATTGCTCAATCGCAGCATCCAACCGCCCGGCGGTACACTTTCGACATGAACAGGCAGACGCAGCCACACGGCACCGTCGGCGAATCCCGCGTTGAGGCCGGCGGGCAGCCGCGTCCAGCCGCCCGCCGCGGCGGCCTGCGTGGCGTCGAGTCGGCCTTGCGGATCGTCCAGGCGCTGCAGGTATCCGCTCGCATCGTGGTGCGCGGCGGTCAGCGGCAGCGCCGCGGCCGGGGATGGCGCCGGCTCGGCGGCCACGCACACGCCCATTGCCGCCACGAGCCATGCGCTCACCAGCCAGCGCCACCATTGCGCCATCATTCGCCATACCGCACCGTTGCCAGCCGATGACGTTACAGCAAACCGCACTGCGCGAGGACGCGACTCCATGTCCGAAGTGATCCTGCTCGAGGACGAGCCGGTGCTGTGCGAGGAACTCGGCGAGTTCCTGCAGGATCTGGGCTATATCGCCGTCTGCGTGGACAGCATCGCCGGCTTCCGGCAACGATTCGATCCGGCGCGCCACACCATGGCCGTCATCGACGTGGGCCTTCCCGATGGCAGCGGCCTGGAGTTGATCCGCGAGCTGCGCCGCGCCGGTCATCGGCTGGGCATCGTGGTGTTCAGCGCGCGCAATACCGCCAGCGACCGCATCGCCGGGCTGGAGTTCGGCGCGGATCACTACCTGGGCAAGGGCATCGACCTGGACGAGCTGGCCGCGACCCTGGCCGCGCTCGGCCGCCGCCTGGCGCTGCCGCCACCGGCGGCGCGCTGGGTGCTGGAACTGGCCGCCGCCCGCCTGAACGTGCCCAACGCACCGCCGGTGCCGCTGTCGCGCCAGGATCTGCTGGTGCTGGCGTGCCTGATGCGCCATGCCGGCGAGAGCGTGGGCCACCGCGAGATCGCCGATGCGCTGGGGGTGAACTTCCTCGAGTACGACCGGCGGCGCCTGGACACGCAGATGTACCGCTTGCGGCGCCGCGTGGAAGAGATCAGCGGACGCCCGCTACCGGTGAAGACCTTGCGCAACAGCGGCTATCGCTTCCACGCCCCGGCGGCGATCGCACCCTGAGCGGCGCGGTGCGGCGCGGCGTGCATCGCCGACGCGCCCTGCGGCCTGGCCACCGATGCGCAAGCGCCACTGCCGGCTCCCACAAGTCGCCGAGCCCCGAAACGAAAAACGCCGGCGATGCCGGCGTTCTTCGTAGGCGCTACGGGGCGATCAGCCCTGCCACTTGCCCAGCGCGGCCAGGCCGTTTTCCTTGGCGCGCTCGTACACCACCTGCTGCGCCTTGGCGAAATTGCCCTTCATGTCCTGCGCCCACAGCTTCAGCGCGGCCTGCTGCATGGCGCGGCCGTAGGAGAAGCTCAGCGGCCACGGCAGGTTGCCGAGCTGGTTCATCGCGTTGAGGTGCGCGGTGGACTGCTCGTCGGTCTGGCCGCCGGACAGGAACACGATGCCCGGCAGGATCGCCGGCACGGTGCTCTTGAGGCACATCACGGTGGACTCGGCCACTTCCTCGACGCTGGCCTGCTCGTCGCAGTCCTTGCCGGCGATGACCATCGAGGCCTTGAGGATGGTGCCTTCCAGGACCACGTTCTGCTCGTACAGCGCGCCGAACAGCGAACGCAGCGTGGCTTCGGTGACCTCGTAGCAGGTCTCGATGTCGTGGTCGCCGTCCATCAGCACTTCCGGCTCCACCATCGGCACCAGGCCCTGCTCCTGGCACAGCGCCGCGTAGCGGGCCAGCGCATGCGCGTTGGTCTCGATGCACACGCCGGACGGGATGTCCTCGCCGATGGTGATGACCGCACGCCACTTGGCGAAGCGTGCGCCGAGCTTGTAGTACTCCTCCAGGCGCGCGCGCAGGCCGTCGAGGCCTTCGGTGATCAGTTCGCCCGGCATGCCGGCCAGCGGATGCGTGCCCTTGTCGACCTTGATGCCGGGGATGATGCCGTGCTCGGCCATGTACTTGGCGAACGGCACGCCGTCCTTGGTCTTCTGGCGGATGGTCTCGTCGTACAGGATCGCGCCGGAGATGTGGTCGCTCAGCTTCGGCGTGGTCAGCAGCAGCTCGCGGTAGGCACGGCGGTTCTCTTCGACATTCTCGATGCCCACGCCGGCGAAGCGCTTGGCGATGGTGCTGGTGGATTCGTCGATCGCGATGATGCCCTTGCCCGGGGCGACCATTGCCTGTGCGGTTTCGGCAAGCTGTTCGATGCTCATACGGTTCCTGATGGCTGCAACGGGGGAACCCCCAGTATACCGGGCCGGCCTGCATGCATTCCGTTACCGCCGGCATTGCAAGCGGTTACAGGCGTAGACCGCGCAGGTTCCCGGCACTTCAGGCAAGCGCATCCGTCATCGCGTCGCACTGCACATGCGCATCGCCCTGCGCTGTCTTCAGCGGTGCTGCGTCCGCGGACGGCGCCTGCGCGGGCGCGTCCTGCGCGACCGGCAACGCGATGTCGAGCGCATCGAGCAACGGCTGCCAGTCCTCGGCGCAGCGCGCGCGGCGGTGTGCCAGCAACGCGGCATGGCGGCGCAACCCCGGCAACTGCCAGCGCAGTTCGCAACAGACGCGATCGACTTCCTCGGCAGCCTCCGGCGCGGCGATCAGCCACGGCAGTTGCTCGACCATCTTGCCGGCGCCGGAGTCGTGGATGGCCATGATGTAGCCCACGATCAACAGCAGCAGATGCTGCAGGGCCGCGCGCTCGTCCTCGCGCAGGTCGCCGCCGCGCTGCAGGCGCAGGGCTTCGTCGCGCGCCCGCTCCAGGCCGTCGAGCAAGGCCGCCACCCCTTCGCGCAGATGCTGCGGATCGTGCGTCGACGCCGGCTCCGGCGCGCAGTCGCGCAGGCGCTCGCTCAGCAGGTCGACCACCTCGCGCGGGAACTGTCCGGGCACCACGCGCAGCGCGATGCGCATCCGTGCCAGCGCCTGCGCATGGCCCCGCTCGCGTTCGAACAAGCCATCCAGCGCTTCGGCGCAGGAGATCAATCGACCCAGGGGCGAGAGTACCGACGCACCGACCGGGTAGCCGGAACCATCGATGCGCTCGTGATGCTCGCGCGCGGCGGCGGCCTGCTGCGCCGAATACACGCCGGATTCGCCGAGCAGCGCGGCGCTGATCACCGGATGCACGCAGTGCATGCGCCACTGCGCGAAGTCCTGCTGCGCCTCCGGCAATTCCAGCACCGCCGGATCCACGTACATCTCGCCGAGATCGTGCAGCAGGCCGACCTCCGCGGCCTCGCGCATGGCCGCGTCCGAGCGCGACAGCAGCGCCGCCAGCCAGGCCACCAGCATCGCCACCCGCACCGCGTGCGAGAACGCGGCCGGCCGGGTCTGGCCGAGCGTGGTCAGCAAGGTGCCGGGCGCGCCCAGCGTACGGGCGCGGGCCAACGTGGCCATCACCGGCGGCACCTGGTCGCCCAGCAACTGGCGCAGGTGCGGGTGTTCGTCCAGTTCGCGCTGCGCGGCCAGTTGCACCTCACTCGGGCGCAGTTCCTCGCAGAACGCCAGCGAGGATTCGAGCGGACGCAGCAGGCGCCGCGCGATCAGGCGCTCGCGCAGCCCGGCGTTGATGCGCTGCCCCTTGGCGACCAGCAGGATGCCGCGGCGGTCACGGATGTCTTCGGTGACCACCAGCTCGCGCGTGGCCGAGGCCTGGATCAGGTGTTCAAGGCAATGCGTGCCGGGGCGTTCGGGCAGGTCCAGCCCGAGTTCGGCGTGCGCGCTTGGGGACGTCATGGGGGTGTCGCACGATCAGGGAACGGGGGGCGCCGCGCCGTTCCATGCGCGATCGAACAGGTGTCGCCGACGGCGCGGCGGCCGAAGCCGCCGCGCCGCGTCCTTCAGAGTTCGCCCAGGCCGCTGGCGCGGCCGTCCGGGCCGACCTCGAGCAGGCGCAGGGTGTTGGTCGCGCCGTGGGTTTCCATGTGTTCGCCGCTGGTGAACACCACGCGGTCGCCCGGCGCCAGCAGGCCGGCCTCGACCAGCACGCGGATCGCGCCGCGCGCGGCCTCGCGCGGGGTCAGGCCGCGGCTGTCGAAGTTGATCGGGAACACGTCGCGCATCATCGCCATGTGCCGGCGCGCGCCGTCGTGGCGGGTCACCGCGAAGATCGGCGCCTTGGCGCGGAAGCGCGACAGGTAGCGCGGGGTGCCGCCGGATTCGGTCATCGCCACGATCGCGCGCACGCCCACGTGCTGGGACAGGAACATCGTGGCCATGGCGATGGCCTGGTCGGCGCGCTCGAGGTTGCGCGGGGCCATGCCGAAGTCGGTCTCGGTCTCGAACTGGCGCTCGGCGCCCAGGCAGATGCGCGCCATCGCCTCGACCGCGCGGATCGGATAGGCGCCGGCGGCGCTCTCGGCCGACAGCATCACCGCATCGGTGCCGTCGATCACCGAGTTGGCCACGTCCAGCACTTCGGCGCGGGTCGGGATCGGGCTCTCCACCATCGACTGCAGCATCTGCGTGGCGGTGATCACCACTTTGTTCTGCGCCAGCGATTCCTTGATGATCTTCTTCTGCAGGCCCGGCAGCTCGGCGTCGCCGATCTCCACGCCCAGGTCGCCGCGCGCGACCATCACCACGTCGGAGGCCTCGACGATCTCGCTCAGGTTCTCGATCGCCTCGGTGCGCTCGATCTTGGACACCAGCGCCGCGTCGCAACCATGCGCGCGGGCGATGCGCCGCGCCTCGTTCATGTCCTCGGCGTTGCGGCAGAACGACACCGCGATGAAGTCGACGCCGATCTTGGCGACGATGCCGATCAGTTCCTTGTCGCGCTCGGTCAGCGCGCCCAGCGACAGGCCGCCGCCCTGCTTGTTGAGCCCCTTGCGATCGGACAGCACGCCGTCGTTGAGTACGCTGGTGACGATGCGCTCGCCCTGCACTTCGACGACCTTCAACTGCATCAGGCCGTCGTCCAGCAGCAGCACGTCGCCCGGGGCCACGTCCTGCGGCAGGCCCAGGTAGCTGACGCCGACCTGGCTGGCGTCGCCCGGCGCGGCATTGGGGTCGGCGATCAGGTCGAAGCGGTCGCCGAGCTTGAGCGAGACCTTGCCCTGGGCGAAGCGTTCGATGCGGATCTTCGGGCCCGGCAGGTCGGCGAGGATGCCGATCTCGGCACCGACGCGGGCCGCGGCGGCGCGCACTTCGGCGGCGCGCTTGGCCTGGCCTGACGGATCGCCGTGGCTGAAGTTCAACCGCACCACGTTGACGCCGGCGCGGAACAGATCCTCGAGCACGCCCGGCGGGTCGGTGGCAGGACCGAGGGTGGCGAGAATCTTGGTGCGGCGCTGACGTTCGATCATGATGGCATCCTTGGAAAAAGCGCTCAAAGCTAGCACACGCGCCCCTCACACAGCATGGCATTTCGGCATAGACGCACGCGCGGCCTGGCATAGGGAGCGGACAATGCGGGACAGTATGTGGTCATGTCGCGCCAACCGGCGCCGCCCCGCGGGCGCCACAGATGAGATGACATCAGGCAATGCGCCGTGCGTGGCCAAGGCCATGTGCGCCGGACACACCGGCGCACGTGCCCATTCAGGCCATTCAGGCCGCGACCAGCGCCGGCAGTTGCGCCGGCGTCTGCGCCAGCACATCGGCGCCGGCCTGGCGCAGTTCCTCGGCATCGCCGAAGCCCCACAGCACGCCGATGCTGCGCATGCCATGGTGGCGCGCACCGTCGATGTCCATGCGTCGGTCGCCGATCATGCGGCATTGCGCCGGCACGACCGCCAGCCGCCGCAGCGCCTCGGCGATCAGGTCCGGCTTGGCCCGGCGCGCGCCGTCGTCGCTGGCGCCGACGATCTCCTCGAAGCGAGCGCCGAACGGCAACTGCTCGACGATGCGCCGCGCGAAGCGCTCGTTCTTCGAGGTCACCACCGCCAGGCGGTGGCCTGCCGCGGCGATCGCCTCCACCGCCGCGCCGATGTCCGGGAACACCGTGTGCTCGCGCCAGCCGTGGCTGTCGTAGCGGCTGCGGTACAGCGTCAAGGCCTGCTCCACCAGCACCGCATCGCCGCCGAAGTGCTGCTGGAAGCTGTCGCGCAGCGGCGGACCGATCCAGGCGCGCAACTGCGCCGGACTCGGCAGCGGCTGGCCCAGTTCGGCGAAGGCATGGCGCAGGCTGCCGACGATGCCGGCCTCCGAATCGACCAGGGTGCCATCCAGGTCGAAGAACAGGACGTCGGCGGCGCTCACGCGCCGCGCGCCTGCAGCGCGGCCACCGCCGGCAGGGTCTTGCCTTCCAGGAACTCCAGGAACGCGCCGCCGCCGGTGGAGATGTAGCTGACCTGCTCGGCGATGCCGTACTTGTCGACCGCGGCCAGGGTGTCGCCACCGCCGGCGATGGAGAACGCCGACGATGCGGCGATCGCCCGCGCCAGGGTCTCGGTGCCCTTGCCGAAGGCGTCGAACTCGAACACGCCGACCGGGCCGTTCCAGACCACGGTGCCGGCCTTGGCGATCAGCTCGGCGTAGTGCGCGGCGGTCTGCGGGCCGATGTCCAGGATCAGGTCGTCGTCGGCAACGTCGGTGACCGCCTTCACCGTGGCCTCGGCATCGGGCATGAACTGCTTGGCCACCACCACGTCGCTGGGCAGCGGGATCGCCGCGCCGCGCGCATTGGCGTCGGCGACGATCTTGCGCGCGGTGTCCAGCAGGTCAGGCTCGCACAGCGACTTGCCCACCGCGTGCCCGGCGGCGGCGATGAAAGTGTTGGCGATGCCGCCGCCGACGATCAGCTGGTCGACCTTGTCCACCAGGTTGGACAGCAGCTCCAGCTTGGTCGAGACCTTGCTGCCGGCGACGATCGCCAGCAGCGGCTTGGCCGGTTGCTCCAGCGCCTTGGCCAGCGCATCCAGCTCCGCCATCAGCAGCGGGCCGCCGGCGGCGACCGGCGCAAACTTGATCACGCCATGGGTGGAGGCCTGCGCGCGGTGCGCGGTGCCGAAGGCGTCCATCACGAACACGTCGCACAGCGCCGCGTACTTCTTCGCCAGCGCCTCGTCGTCCTTGCCCTCGCCGACGTTCATGCGGCAGTTCTCCAGCAGCACGATCTGCCCCGGCTGCACCTCCACGCCATCGACCCAATCGCGGATCAGCGGCACGTCCACGCCGAGCAGCGCAGCCAGGCGGACGGCCACCGGCTCCAGCGAATCCTCCTGGGTCCACACGCCTTCCTTGGGCCGGCCCAGGTGCGAGGTCACCATCACCGCCGCGCCCTGTTCCAGCGCGTGCTTGAGCGTCGGCACCGAGGCCAGGATGCGCTGCTCGGAGGTGATCAGGCCATTGTCGATCGGCACATTCAGGTCTTGCCGGATCAGCACGCGCTTGCCGGACAGGTCGAGATCGGTCATTCGCAGGATGGACATGTAAGTGCTCGCTTTCGTGGGGTTGCAAAGGGAAAACCGCGCCATCGGTGCAGTGTCGACGTCGGCGACGGAACGCCAGGTGCAGGCGCGCCGGCCGATCGCCGCGCGGCGGCGAAACCCCCATTGTCCGGCGTCGGCCGCACAGCGGCAAATCGGTGCGCTGGCGCACGCACGGCGCAGCGTGCGCGCGATCGCCTTCCCGCGGGTCAGCCCGCGCCGTCGGCGGCGGCGGGTTTGCGCAGCAGGCTCAGCGCGAAACCGACCACCAGCAGCGCGCCGCCGATCAGCAGCGCCCACAGCAGCCAGGTCTTCCAGTCGCGCGGCGGTGGCGGTGCCTGCAACGCCGCGGCGCCCGCCAAGGGTTGCGCTGCGCCGAGGCTGGCGGTGGCCGGCGCCCATTGCGGCCCGCGCTGGGTATGCAAGGCCTGCAATGCGGCGGCCAGCGGCGCCGGCGCACGCTGGGTGCGCGCACTGCCGGCGGCCAGCGCATAGGGCGGCGCGCCCTGCGCCAGGAACACCAGCGTCTCCGGCTGGTAGCCCAGGCGCAGCGCTGGCCGCTGCCGGCCCGGATCCTGCGCGGCGAGCAGCCGCCAGTAGCGGTCGCGCACCGGCGCGGTCAGCGCCTGCGGCGGCGAACGACTGCCGCCGCCGACCTGGTAGGCCAGCCACGGACCGGCGCGATCCTGCCACGGCGCCTCGGCGCTGTCGCGGCTCTGCACGCGCCATTCGATGGCGTTGTTGCCGGGCAAAGCGATGTCGATGCGCGTCACCGGATAGCGCCCCGGCGACACGAACGCATAGCTGTGCTGGGCGGGATCGCTGCTCGCCGCGTCCAGTTGCTGCCAATGCCAGTCGGCGGCGACCGGTGCCGGCGCCAGCTCGGCCTCCACCCCGGTCAGCGGCGGCGCGCCGGCGCCGGCCAGCGGCAGCAGGCGCAGATAGCGCACTTCGCGGCCGATGGGGATGCGCAGCTGCTGCAGGCGATGCCCCTGATTGCTGAGGTCGACCAGGGTCGCCTCGTCCACCACCACCTCCCAGTCGCGCAGATCGTCGCTGCCTTCGACGCGGTAGCGGGCCTGCTGTGGCTGCGCGGCGGCGGCCCATTGCAGCGACAGCGCGCGCAGCGGCGCATGCAGTGCGCTGGCATCGACCAGCCAGCCGGCAGCCGCTGCATCGCTGCCACCACCCGCCACGCGGGTCTGGATGCGGCGCACGCTGCCGTCGCGGTCGCGTTCGGCGATCAGCTCCAGGTCCGCTGCGCGCCCGTCGCGCGAGGCCGGCAACGGAAACCACGGCAACGGCTGCCGGCGCGGCGCGGTCTCGGCCTGCTCGGCGGCGAACAGCGCCGCCGGCAGCGGATCGCCGGCGGCATTGAACACCTCCACGTCGCCCAGCGAGGCGCGCTGCGCACTGCGGTAGACCGCATCGTCGAGTTGCACGCGATAGGCGCCGGCATCGGCGTCCTGCAGGGTCAGCGGCCACTGCTGGGCGTAGTCGTCGCGGTGGCTGGCAGCGAACGCGCACAGCGGCAAGCCGGCCAGCAGCAACGGAAACAGCGCACGTCGGATCATGGGATGGCCTCCTCGGCCGGTTCGGCGGCGCGCGGCGGTGCCGGCGCCAGATAGCCGACCACCGTACACAACAGCCCGTACGCGATGAACGACGCGATGCCGGCGACGTTGCCGAGATTGCCGCGATCCACCAGCAGCAACTTGCCCAGCACCACCGCCATCAACACCGCGCCGGCCAGCCACAGGCCGCGCTGGCCGCGGCGCGAGCCCAGCACCCAGCCGAGCACGCCCAGCACGCTCCAGACCACGGTCAGGCTGGTCTGCGCCACGCCATCGCCGAGCACGCCGGGCCACGGCACCGCCGCCCAATAGTGCACCGCATGCAGGGTGACGCTGGTGATCCACAAGAAGCCGGCAGTGGCCAGCAGATGGGTGCGCCACGGGCGCAGCGGTGCCGGCAGTTCGGGGCTGCGGGTCCAGCGTACGCCCAGGACCAGCAGCGCCAACTGGCTCAGTTCCAGCGGATTGAGCAGCGGCACCCAGGGCAACGGCGCGCTGCTGCCGGGCAGGCCCAGGCTGTACAGCCAGGCCACCGTCAGCAGTCCGAAATAGGTGCTCTGCAGCGTGCTGCGGCACGGTGCGAAGGCCGTTCCCAGCGGCGCCGCCAGCCAGTTCCAGCGCCACAGCGACAACGCCGTCGCCAGCAACCAGGGCGCCAGCAACAGCATCCAGCGCCAGCCGGCGGCGAGGTTGCTGTGCAGCGCGATCCAGGTGCACAGCAGCCCGACCACGGTGGGCCACACCAGCCACCACACGAACTGCGCCGCGCGCGCCACGCCGCCCCCGCTGTCGCGTAGGCACAGCAGGCTGCGCACGCCGAGCACCGCGAACAGCGCCCAGGCCCAGGCGCCATGCCCGGCGAACGGCTGCCCGTGCGCATCGGCCTGCCAGGCCGCCAGCGGCAACGCCAGCGCCAGGCCGCCCAGCGTGGTCGCGGCCAGCGCCGGCGCCGGCCAGCGGCGCTGCGCTTCGGCCGCGAGCCAGCCGCTGACCGCCGCCCAGGCCAGCAACACGTCCGGCCGCGCGTCGGCATCGACGAAGCGCAGGATCTCGGCGACGCCGATCCCGCACCACCAGGCCAGTCCCCACAGGTAGTAGCCCAGCGCCGGCATGGCGGCGCGCGCACGGCGATAGCACCAGGCGCTGGCGAAGCCGGCCAGGGCCAGCAGCAGCGCGCTCATGCAGGTGGCATTGGCCACGGCCTGGCTGTCCTGCACCGCCGCGTCCAGGCCCAGGGTGAAGCCCAACGCGGCCGCCATCTGCAGCCCGGCGCCGCTGAGCTGCGGCAGCCAGCGCCGCTGGCGCAGGCCCAGCCACACCAGCGCCGCGCCCTCCAGCGCGAACACGCTGGCGGTGGCCCGCGCCGACAGCGCCAGCGGCACTGCCAACGTGGCGAAGCCCACCGCCAGCACCGCATACGCCTGCCCCAGCAGGGCGAAGCGCGCGCGCCGGATCAGCGCCGCGGCCAGCAGCGCATAGAGCGCCGCCAGAGCCAACGCGCACAAGGCCAGCGGCAGGCGCTCGCCGCGCAACAGGCCGGCCTGCAGCGAGAACGCGATCAGCGGCGTGCCGAACAGCAGGCTGCCGTCGATCAGCGCGCTGCGCGCTGCCTGCTGCCGCCGCGCGTACAGGATCGGGATCAGCAGGTAGAAGGCGAAGAACAGCAGCAGGAACGGCTCGGTGCTGGCGAACTTCTCCGGCCGGTACTGCAGCACGCCCCACAGCGTGCCGATGCCGAAGGTGAAGCCGAACCCGAGCAGGTTCAGCACCCGCCACGGCCGGTACCAGGCGATCGCGAACACCGCCGCGTTGAGCAGCGCGTAGTAGGAGAACAGCGCCACATGGTTGCCGCTGCCGGTGGACAGCCACAGCGGCGCGAGGAAGCCGGCCAGCGTGCCCAGCACCGCCAGGGTGCGCGATTCCTGCGCCACCGCCAGCACGCACATGCCCGCGACCAGGGCGATGCTCAGCGCCAGCGCCGCCCCGGCCGGGATCAGCCCGGACAGCTTGAACGCGGCGAACACGGTCAGCAGCAACACGCCGATCGCCCCGCCCTGCAGGGCCAGCGCGAAGCTGCGCTTGCGCGTGCGCTGGCGCCAGCCGAAGGCCAGGCCCGCCAGCGACGCGGCGGCGATGCCGGCATAGCGCAGCTGGATCGGCATGCGCAGCCAGCCCTGATCGCCGGCGTACTTGAGCAGCGCGGCGACGCCGGCCAGCAGCACCAGCATGCCGATCTTCACCGGCACGTTGCCCTCGGTGAACCAGCGCTTGACCCCGCTCACCAGCCGCTCGATCGGGTCAGGCCGGTGCGGCGCGGCGATCGCGGCCGCCGCGGCGGCGCGCGCCTGCGCTTGCGCCTGCTGCTGCTCGGCGCGCTCGACCGCGGCGGCCAGCGTCGCGAAATCGTCGGTGTGCTGCGGCATCGGCAAAGGCGGTGGCAGTGGCGGCGGCGCGACCGCGTCCTCCACGACAAGGGGCGGACGTGCGGGCTCGGGCGACGCCGCGATCGGCGCGTCCTCGGCCTGCGTCTCGGCATCGACGGCGGATTCCGTTTCCCCGGCCGCGGCCGCAGGACCGGCCCAGGCCGCCGCAGGCGCCGCCGGGGCGGCCGCCATCCTTGCGACCCGCACCTCCAGCGCGGCGAGCCGCTGGCGCAGGCGCGACTGCCCGACCAAGGCCACGATCAACAGCACCGGCATCGCCAGCACCGCCAACACCACCAGCACGACCAACATCTCCATTCGACTCGCATCTCCACGGCGGTGGCGCGGCGCCTGTGACGCGCACCAGGTGTCCGGCGGCGCCGGACCTGGCGCAGATGGTAGACGAGTTCGGTACCGACATCGGCCCACAGGCGAGGCCGCAGCCCAGGCAGGGCAAGCCTCGGCGTTCCGACGAACGGTCTTCACAGCACCCTCAAGTCGATGAATGGACGGCCGCTACACCCCTTACCGCGTCGTCCGTCTGCTGTTCCCTCCCACCCCACCGGCAGCATGAATGAACCTACCCGCCCACCCCGCAGAAACGGGGATCGATGACCATATCCGCGCCGTCGTCGGCCTCTCCGACCAATTGCTCGGCCAACTGCGCCGCTCCTTGCAGGGCATCGACGCGATCAACCGCACCACTCACATGATCTCGATGAACGCGCGCATCGAATCGGCGCGCATCGGTGCCGCCGGACGCGGCTTCAGTGTCATCGCGCAGGAAATGGACGGGCTGTCGCGGCGCGTGGCCGAGGCCACCCAGGACCTGGACAAAGTCGCCGCGCGCACCAGCGCGGAGATGCGGCAGACGCTGAGCCGGCTGCAGGACGACGTGCGCCGCACCCGGCTCAGCGAACTGGCCCTGAGCAACATCGACCTGATCGACCGCAACCTCTACGAACGCAGTTGCGACGTGCGCTGGTGGGCCACCGACGCCGCGGTCGTGGCGGCAGCGCGCACCGACAGCGACGCCGAGGCGCTGGCCTACGCGTCGCGGCGCATGGGCCAGATCCTGGATTCGTACACGGTCTACTTCGATTTGATCCTGGCCGGCAGCGATGGCCGCATCCGCGCCAACGGGCGGCCGCGGCAGTTCGCCTCGGTCGGCAGCGACGTCTCCGCGCAACCGTGGTTCGAGCAGGCCATGCGCACCCGCAGCGGCGAGGACTTCAGCTTCCAGGGCGTGCACGCCAGTGCGCTGGCCGATGGCGAGCGGGTCCTGGTGTACGCGTGCACGGTCCGCGAGGGCGGACGCATCGATGGCCGCGTGCTGGGCGTGCTGGGCATCGTGTTCCGCTGGGACGCGCTGGCGCAGACGATCGTGCAGCGCACGCCGCTGTCCGAATCCGAGTGGGGCCGCAGCCGGGTCTGCATCGTCGACGCGCAGGGCCAGGTGCTGGCCGACTCGGCCGGGCGCATGCTGCAGGACCGGATCGACTTCGACGGCCGCGACGCCTTGTTCAAGCAACCGCGCGGCGCCGTGCTGATCGACCTGGACGGCCAGCCGCACTGCATCGGGCATGCCGCCTCGCCCGGCTACGAGACCTACCGCACCGGTTGGCACTCGCTGATCCTGCAGGCCCTGTAGCACGCCCACGCCGCACTGGCGCTCCGCGCAAAAAGCGGCAGCGGATCACGGGGCAGCGCGTGCCCCGTCGACCCGCTGCGTGCGCAGCGGCACGCCGCATGGCGCTCGCGATCCCGCCATCGGCCTTGCCGGCAGGGGCGTCGTCGTTGCCTGAATGCCGCTGCGCGCTGTATTGACGACGTCATTTCGCCATGCCTAAGCTCGTTGCGCCGCGCTGAAGCGGTACCGACGCGTCTCGCCGCGACCGGTGCCCTCTGGATTGCAGACGCCACTTCCCAGGTAAACGGACATGACCATGAAACCCTTTCGCACCCTGCTGATCTCGGCCATGCTGGCCGCGTCCTTCGCTGCTCCCGCCCTGGCCGAGAAGGTCGACAATCCGGATCTCTACACCCCCGATGCGGTGAAGAAGAACATCGTGATTGGCAAGACCACCAAGGAGCAGGTGCGCGCGATCTATGGCGAGCCCACCTACGTCTCCAGGACGTCCGGAAAGGAAGGCGGCTACGAGAAGTCGTGGAGCTATCGCCCCAGCGAATCCCACGGCGAGAAGGCGCGCAAGACCGCCACCGGCCTGCTGAAGCGGATGCTGCCCGGTTACTACACCGGCCCGGCGGTCAACGAGGCGCAGGAGCACGGCGTCGGCGCGCGCAACGTCAAGTCCTACGACCTGGAAGTGGAATTCGACGCCAAGGGCGTGGTCACCGATTACCAGCAGAGCGAAAGCAACGTCTCCAAGGACGCGCTGTAACGGCGAGCGGATGGCGGCGGCGCGGATCGCGCCACTTCCATCCCGCTGCATTCGCGCCGCCATCGCGGCGGGCACGTCCCTCGCAGCACAGCCCAAAAAAAAGGAGCGCCGAGGCGCTCCTTTTTGCTTGCATGCGTTCGCGATGGCGTGTGCAGCTTGCCGACGGCGGCGGGCTGCGGCGGTCGCTGCCGCACGAGGCCGCGTCGCCCGCCACCGGCGGACGACGCGCGGCGGCTTACTTCGCCACCACCTTGACCATCTCCAGGCACTTGTTGGAGTAGCCCCACTCGTTGTCGTACCAGGACACCAGCTTGACGAAGGTGCCGTCCAGGGCGATGCCGGCATCGGCGTCGAAGATGGAGGTGCGCGCGTCGCCGCGGAAATCGGTGGCGACCACCTTGTCCTCGGTGTAGCCGAGGATGCCCTTCAGCGCGCCTTCGCTCTGCGCCTTCACCTCGGCACAGATCTCGGCGTAGGTGGCCGGCTTCTCCAGTTCCACGGTCAGGTCGACCACCGACACGTCCGAGGTCGGCACGCGGAAGCTCATGCCGGTGAGCTTCTTGTTCAACTCCGGGATCACCACGCCGACCGCCTTGGCCGCGCCGGTGCTGGACGGAATGATGTTCTCCAGGATGCCGCGGCCGCCGCGCCAATCCTTGTTGCTCGGGCCGTCCACGGTCTTCTGCGTGGCGGTGGCCGCGTGCACGGTGGTCATCAGGCCGCGCTTGATGCCCCACTTGTCGTTGATCACCTTGGCTAGCGGCGCCAGGCAGTTGGTGGTGCAGCTGGCGTTGGAGACGATGGCCTGGCCGGCGTAGGTGCTGTCGTTGACGCCGTACACGAACATCGGCGTGTCGTCCTTCGACGGCGCCGACAGGATCACCTTCTTGGCGCCGGCGTCCAGGTGCTTCTGCGCGGTTTCCTTGGTCAGGAACAGGCCGGTGGACTCGATCACCACGTCCACGCCGACCTCGCCCCACTTCAGCGCCGCCGGATCGCGTTCCTGGGTCAAGCGGATCTTCTTGCCGTTGACCAGCAGATGATTGCCGTCGACCGACACCTCCGCCTGGAAGCGGCCGTGCACGGAGTCGTACTGCAGCATGTAGGCCAGATAGTCCGGCTCCAGCAGGTCGTTGATGGCGACGATCTCGATGTCGCTGCCGAAATTCTGCACCGCCGAGCGCAGCACGTTGCGCCCGATGCGACCGAAACCGTTGATGCCGACCTTGATTGCCATTTCAGTAGCTCCTGCGGCCGCGCCTGGCGCGGCGGATGGAAGGGGATGCGCATTCTAGCAGGCCGGCCGCGCCACGCCGGACACGCCGGTTTGATCAGGATCAAGGCGGCATGGGGCGGCGCGCCGGACACTGCGCCCACACCCAACGGAGACTCCACCATGCGCACCACCTCCCCCCTCCTGCTCACCGGCCTGGCCGCCGCCCTGACCCTGTGCGCCCTGCCGGCGCTGGCGCAGTCGCAAGGCGACTGGACCGTCGGCATCGGCGCCCACCAGGTCGATCCGAAGTCCGACAACGGCACGCTGGCCGGCGGCACCCTGCCGCTGCGCATCGACAGCAACATCCGCCCGACGGTGACCTTCGAGTACTTCGTGCATCAGGACCTGGGCGTGGAAGTGCTGGCGGCGCTGCCGTTCGAGCACGACATCAGCGTCAAGGGCGTGGGCAAGGTCGGCAGCACCAAGCACCTGCCGCCGGTGGTGTCGTTGCAATACCACTTCAACAGCGCCGGCAAGGTCTCGCCGTTCGTCGGCGCCGGTATCAACTACACCACCTTCTTCAGCGAGAAGACCACCGGCGCGCTGGCTGGCAGCAAGCTCAAGCTGGACGACTCCTGGGGCCTGGCCGCGCACGCCGGCGTGGATTTCGCACTCACCGAGAGGTCGGCGCTGCGCGTGGACATGCGCTGGATCGATATCGACAGCAAGGTCAAGGTCAACGGCAGCGACCTGGGCACCGCGCACATCGATCCGCTGGTGTACGGCCTGGCCTACGTGATGAAGTTCTGAGACGGGCGCCGGCGCCACTGCGACCTGCGGCGCCGGCGGCCACACGATCGGCGCCGCGCGTCGCAGCGGCGCCATCCGCGCGGCGGCCCAGGCCGACGCGCATGCCGTGCCAACGGTAGCCCCGGTGCGCAGCGCGTCCGCGGCGCTTCTCTGGCAGACTACGCGCCACACGGATGTGGATCGGCGCCCGCTGGGCCGACACGGGGTTCGCATCCGCCCACTCGTCGTCTACCGGGGTCTCCCATGCCGCCACGCCTGTTCCGTCGCCTCGCCGTCGCCGCCATCGCCAGCATCGCCCTGCCCGCCGCGGCGCAGTCGGCCGGCCACTTCACCACCAGCTACGGCCTGCACGGCATGGTGCCGGGGTCGTCCAACGGCACGCTGCGCGGCAGCGATCAGCGCTTCGACGCCGACGTCGCGCCGGCCGTGTCGTTCACCTACGAATACTTCTTCCGCGGCAACCTGGGCATGGAGATCCAGGGCCTGGTCGGCCAGCAGAAGATCGGCGTGGACCGCGGCGGCGATATCGGCAGCGCCTGGATGCTCTCGCCCACCATCTCGCTGCAGTATCACTTCAACGGCAACGGCGACATCTCCCCGTTCGTCGGCGCCGGCCTCAACTACACCGCCTTCCTCGGCAGCGACGGCAAGGGCGCGTTTTCGTCCAACGACGTGAAGTTCAAGGACACCATTGGTCCGGCGCTGCATGCCGGCGTGGATTTCGCGGTCGGCGAACGCAGCGCGATCCGCTTGGATGCGCGCTGGACAGGCATGCGCAGCGACGTGGAGGTGGACGGCAGCACGCTCGGCAAGGCCAAGCTCGATCCGGTCACCTACGGCGTCGCGTACCTGATGTATTTCTGAGCCTGCTGCCGGGTCGTGTCCTCGGACGCGGCGCGGCGCGGTCGGCGACGCCGTCTGGCACCGGCGTCCGCCGTGCTGAGCGGCAACGCAACAGACCTGACGCGCGTCATGGCCGCGTCGTCGGCGCCGGCTAGAATCGGCGCATGAAAATCTCTCCCTTCGTTTGCACCGCGCTCGCCGCGGCCCTCGCCGCCGCGCCGTCCGCCGCCTTCGCCTGGGGCCCGCTGGGCCACCGCCTGGTCGCCGATCTCGCCGACACCCAGCTCACCCCGCAAGCCCGCGCGCAGGTCCGCACCCTGCTGCAGGGCGAACCCGACCCGACCCTGGCCGGTGTGGCCAACTGGGCGGACCAGCTCCGCGAACACGATCCCGACCTGGGCAAGCGCAGCGCGCGCTGGCATTACGTCAACCTGGCCGAGAACGACTGCCACTACGAGCAGACCCGCGACTGTCCGGACGGCAACTGCGCGGTCGAGGCGCTGCGCCGCCAGGCCGCGATCCTCGCCGACCGCAGCCAGCCGCAGGCCGCGCGTGCGCAGGCGCTGAAGTTCGTCGTGCATTTCGCCGGCGACGTGCAGCAGCCGCTGCATGCCGGCTACGCCCGCGACAAGGGCGCCAACACCGTGCAGATCCAGTTCGAGGGCAAGGGCAGCAATCTGCATTCGCTGTGGGACAGCGGCCTGCTGCGCAGCCGCGGGCTGGACGAACAGGCCTACCTGGCCGAGTTGGAAAAGCAGCCGTTGCCGACGCCCTCGCCGGCGGGCAGCGCGCTGCCGCCGCCGGCCGCGGCGTGGGCCGAGGCCTCCTGCAGGATCATGATGCGTCCGGGTTTCTATCCGCCCGGCGCCACGCTGCCGGCCGATTACGTGACGACCTGGCGCCCGGTCGCCGAAGCGCAGTTGCGCCAGGCCGGTGCCGACCTGGCGGCAACCTTGAACGCGGCGCTGGGCAAGTAAGCGCGGCGCACCGTGCAGGAGCGGCTTGGGCCGCGATGGGCTTTCCTGGGCAAGCCATCGCGGCTGAAGCCGCTCCTACGAGAGCGTTACGCAGAATTCAGCTGTGCCCGCGTCCAGCGCACGATCTCGGCAGTGCCGATGGCGCCGCTGTGGCGGGCGATTTCGCGGCCCTGGCGCAGCAGGAGCAGCGTCGGGATGCTGCGGATGCCGAAGCGCCCGGCCAACGCCGGCTGCGCGTCGCTGTCCAGCTTGCCCAGGCGCAGCCGCGGCTCGAGCTGCGCGGCCGCGGCGGCGAAGTGCGGGGCCATGGTCCGGCACGGGCCGCACCACGGCGCCCACACGTCCACCAGCAACGGCAGCTCGCTGCGCTCGGCGTGCGCGGCAAACGTCTCGGCGGTCAGCGTGACCGGTGTGGCGTCGAACAGGCCGCGATGGCAGCGTCCGCATTGCGGCGCATCCGCCAGTTTCGCCTCCGGCACCCGGTTGAGCGCGGCGCAGTGTGGGCAGGCGACATGCAGCAGCGTGGTCATGCGCCGGCCTCGATGCTCTTGTCGCCGAGCAACACCGTGCCTTGCGCATCCTTGACCGTCACCTGCACGTCGATGCCCTGGCGCACGCTCTGGGTGACCACGCAGAACTGCTCGAACTGCGCCAGGATCCGTTCCATCTGCGCATAGTCCTGGTTGGCGCCGGGCAGCTGCAGTTCCACCGAGGCCTGCGGAATGCGCCAGAACCCTTCCGGATTGCGCATCGGCGTGGCGGTGATGTGCGCGACCACCCCGGCAGGATCGTTCTTGTACTTGCGCATCGCGAACAGCAGGCTGGCCGCCAGGCAATTGGCAATGCCGGCGAGCAGGATGCGCGTGGGATTGGGGCCGCGCTCCTGGCCCAGCGGCGCGGTTTCGTCGCTCAGCCAGGGCTCCAGCGCGGTTTCGTCGAAGCGAATGCGGAACGCGAAGTCCGTGTCCTGCTCCAGGGTGACGCGGATCGGATCGCCGATGGGCATCGTGGAAACTCCACTTCGCAGAAAGGGATTTCGACTCTACGCCGGCACCGGTAACGGCGTGTGGACGCAGCCTTGCGCTCACGCCGCCGCTTCGCGCCGTGCCAGCGGGTAGTACAGCAACGGGATGACCAGCAGGGTCAGTGCCGTGCTGACCAGGATGCCGAACAGCAGCGCCACCGCCAGGCCGTTGAAGATCGGATCGTCGAGGATGAACAGCGCACCCAGCATCGCCGCCAGGCCGGTCAGCACGATCGGCGGTGCGCGCACCGCACAGGCCTCGATCACCGCCTGTTCGGCGCTGCGTCCCTGCGCCAGGGCATGACGGATGAAGTCCACCAGCAGGATCGAATTGCGCACGATGATGCCGGCCAGGGCGATCATGCCGATCATGCTGGTCGCGGTGAACTGCGCGCCGAGCAGGGCATGACCCGGCATCACCCCGATCACCGTCAGCGGAATCGGCGCCATGATCACCAGCGGCAGCAGATAGCTGCGGAACTGCGCCACCACCAGCAGATAGATCAGCAACAGGCCCACCGCGTAGGCGATGCCCATGTCGCGGAAGGTCTCGTAGGTGATCTGCCATTCGCCGTCCCATTTCACCGCGAAGTCGGCGGTGTCGGTCGGCGGTGCGATGAAATGCTGCTGCAGCGTCTGCCCATCCAGCGGGTGCCGGCGCAGTTGCCCGACCAGGTCGAACATGCCGTACAGCGGGCTGTCCAGGCGCCCGGCTTCGTCGCCGGTGACGTACACCACCGGCCGCAGCTCCTTGTGCGCGATGCTGTCGTCCCAGGGCAGGCGCTGCACCGTGACCAGTTCCGACAGCGGCACCAGTTGCCCATCGCCACCGCGCACGCGCAGCGCCAGCAGGCGTGCGCTGGCGGCCTGCGCGGCGCCCGGCAGGCGCAGCCGCACCGGCTGTGCCACCTTGGACGTGCCATCGTGCAGCCAGGTGACGTCCAGACCCTGCACCGCCGTGGCCAGGGCATCGGCGATGGCCGCCTGGCTCACGCCCAGGCGCGCGGCGCGCACGCGGTCGACCACCAGCGTTTCGCGGCTGGCCGCACTCTCCACGCTGGTGTCGATATCGACCACGTTCGGCGTGCGCAGGAAGCGTCGCTCCAGCGCCAGGGCCAGCTGGCGGCTGCGCGGATAGTCCGGCCCGTACACCTCGGCCACCAACGGTGACAGCACCGGCGGCCCCGGCGGCACCTCCACCACCTTCAGCGACGCGCCATGCCGGCGTGCGATCGCCGCCAGCGGCGGACGCAGCGCACGGGCGATGGCATGGCTGTGGCGCGTGCGCTGGTGTTTGTCGATCAGGTTCACCTGCAGGTCGCCGACGTTGTTGCCGCTGCGCAGGAAGTACTGCCGCACCAGGCCATTGAAGTTGACCGGCGCCGAGGTACCGGCATAGCCCTGGTAGTCGTGCACCTCGGGCGTGCGGTCGAGCACCCCGGCCAGGTCCACCAGCAACGCATCGGTGTCCTGCAGGGTGCTGCCTTCGGGCAGGTCGACCACGATCTGCAGCTCGGACTTGTCGTCGAACGGCAGCATCTTCAGCACCACCCACTGCAGCCCGACCAGGCCCACCGCGGCCAGCAGCAGTGCCGCGATGCCGGCGAACAGCCAGCCGCGCCGGCGCGCGCCGCGGACCGGATCCAGGAACGGGTGCAGCAAGCGCCCGAACAGGCGCTGCAAGCGCGGCGGCGCGTCGCTCCCCGCCGCTGCCTGCGCGGCGCGTGCCGGCACGTGCCGCTTCAGCAGCTTCAGCGCCAGCCACGGCGTCACCACCAGCGCGATCGCCAGCGACAGCAGCATGCCGACCGAAGCGTTGATCGGGATCGGCCGCATGTACGGCCCCATCAGGCCGCTGACGAAGGCCATCGGCATCAGCGCCGCGATCACGGTGAAGGTGGCGAGGATGGTCGGGCCGCCGACCTCGTCCACCGCCGGCGGGATCGCCTCGCGCAAGGTCTTGCCGCCGGCGCGCAGATGGCGGTGGATGTTCTCCACCACCACGATGGCATCGTCGACCAGGATGCCGATGGAGAAGATCAGCGCGAACAGCGACACGCGATTGAGGGTGAAGCCCATCGCCCACGAGGCGAACAGCGTCAGCGCCAGGGTCAGCACCACCGCGCTGCCGACCACGATGGCTTCGCGCCAGCCCAGCGCGAACAGCACCAGCAGCACCACCGAGGCGGTGGCGAACACCAGCTTGTGGATCAGCTTGGCGGCCTTGGCCGCCGCGCTGGCGCCGTAGTCGCGGGTGACCTCGGCATGCACGCCCTGCGGCAGCAGTTCGCCGCGCAAGGCCTGCAGGCGCGCGCTCACCGCGCGGGTGAGCGCCGAGGCGTCGCTGCCCGGCTTCTTGGCGATGGCCAGGGTCACCGCCGGTGCGCGCCCCTGCGCCGGGCCGCCGCGCGTGGGCGGCGTGCCGTACCACACGTAGGCCGTGGGCAGGTCGGCGCCGGCCTGGATCCGTGCCACATCGCGCAACTGCAGCGGCCGGCCGTCGTGCACGCCGATCACCAGCGCGCGCACGGCGTCGGCATCGGCCAGGAACCGCCCGGCACTGAGCGGCACCGCACGGCCGCCGCCGATGCGGTCGCCGAGCGGGCGCACCACGTTCGCCCCCTGCAGCGCCTGGCCGAGGTCGGCCACGGTGAGGTCGTAGGCGGCCAGCCGCGCCGGATCCAGCGTCACCGTGACCACCCGCGGCGGCGCGCCGATGCTGTAGATGTCGCGCGTGCCCGGCAGGCGCTTGAGTTCGGTCTCCAGGGTGCGCGCGATCGCACCCAGGTCGGCGGCGCTGCGCTGCGGATCGTCGCTCCACAGGGTCACGCTCATCACCGGCACGTCGTCGATGCCCTTGGGCTTGACCAGCGGCGCGCTGGCGCCCATCTGCGTGGGCAGCACGTCCAGATTGGAATACACCTGGTTGTACAGGCGCACCAGCGCGGTCTGCCGCGGCACCCCGACCTGGAATTCGACGGTCAACACCGCCTGCCCGGGGCGGCTCACCGAGTACACGTGCTTGATGCCCTCGATCTCGTCGAGCTTCTGTTCCAGCGGCGTGCTCAGCAGCTGTTCGACCTCGCGCGCGTCGGCGCCCGGCAGCGACACGAACACGTTGGCCATGGTCACGTCGATCTGCGGCTCTTCCTCGCGCGGGGTGATCGCCACCGCCGCCAGGCCGAGCAGCAGGCCGAGCAGGGCCAGTACCGGCGTCAACGGATTGGCCTGGAAGAACGCCGCCAGGCGGCCGGACATCCCGAAACCGGCGGCCATGTCAGCGCGCCGCCAGCGCGCGCCGCTGCGCAGCCAGCGCCTGTCCGGCAGCGACCGGATCGCGCGCCACCCGCTCGCCCGCGCGCAGCCCGGCCAGCACTTCCACGCGTTGCGCATCGCGCTGCCCGATCCGCAGCTGCCGCAGGCTGAGCCGACCGTCGGCCAGCACATAGGCCGCGCTGAGTTCGCCCCGTTGCAGCAGCGCCGACAGCGGAATGCGCAACGGCGCCGCCTCCGCGGCATCGCCGGCAGCCAGCGGAAAACCGACCTTGGCCGTGGTGCCGGGCGCCGGAGCCGGCTGCAGCGCCGGCAACGGTACCCGCACCGTCACGCTGTGGCTGCGCGGATCGGCGGTGGGGAACACCGTCACCTGCGGAATCTGCAGGCTGCGCCCATCGTCCAGCCTCACCTGCGCGCGCGGCGCGGCGCGGATGGCGTCGGCATCGGACTGCGGCACCTGCACCTCGATGCGCTGCGCGCCGGGCACGTACAGCGACAGCAAGGCCTGTCCGGCCGCCACCGCCTCGCCCGGCTGCACCTGGCGCGCGCTGATGACGCCCGCGAACGGCGCGCGCACCACGGTGTACTCGGCCGGCTGCTGCGCCTGCGCCAGTTGCGCGACGGCGGCAGCGCGTGCGGCGTTCGCCGCATCGCGGGTGGCGCGGGCCTGATCCAGCTGCGCGCGCGACACGTATTGCGCCCCGGCCAGGGACGCATAGCGGCGATAGCTGGCCTCGGCCTCGTCGGCGCTGGCCGTCGCGGCACGCACTTGCGCCTGCGCACTGGCCACGCCGGCGCGCTGTTCCACTGCGCTGAGCTGCAGCAGCACCTGGCCGGCGGCGACCCGGTCGCCCACGTCCACCGCGACGCTGCGCACGCGCCCGCCGGTCTGCGCGCTCAGATCGGCGTACGCCACCGCGGTCACGACGCCGTCCCAGGAGCGCGACACCATGGCCGCGGGCTCCACCGGCGCGGTCGCCAGCGCCGGCAACGGCGGTGGCGCGACCGTGGCGGCGTCATGGCGACAGCCGGCGAGCGCCAGCATCGCCAGCGCCGCGAGCGCGCCCGCCAGGGGCGCACGACCGCTGCCGCGGACCGGTGCAGCGGCAGGCGCAAGCCTCCCGCGCAGCCGTCCGGCGCTACAGACACCTCGGACCGGCCAACGAAGCACACGCATGATCGAACTCCAGAAGAAAGGGCGCATCCGCGCCGTCGGTGGGCACTCCGCCGCGGCAAGCCGGGCGCGGGCCGCACGAAGCTGGCCGCGAGATAAATTAGAATTTTCTTATATTAGAGTCAACTGATATGATGGGCGTACTTTCCCGCCGAGCACCCCCAATGCCCGCCTCCTCCGCCCAAGCCCTGGTCGACCGCGCACGCGCGCAGATCCACGAAACCCCCGTCCACACCGATGCCGCCGCCACGCCCCTGCCCGGCGAATGGATCATCGACGTGCGCGAACCCGGCGAGTTCGCCATGGGCCACCTGCCCAACGCCATCAACATCCCGCGCGGCATCCTCGAATTCCGCCTCGACGCCGATCCGGCGCTGGCCCGACGCGACCAGCCGATCCTGCTGTACTGCGCCAGCGGCGGCCGCTCCACTCTGGCGGCGCTGAGCCTGCAGCACCTTGGCTACACCGCGGTGCGCTCGCTGACCGGCGGCTTCCTGGGCTGGACCGCGGCCGGTGGCCCGGTCGATTTCTGAGCCCATGCCGCGCCGCGCCGCAACCGCCCTGGATCCAGCCGCGATGCGCGCGCACGCCAGCGAGGCGGCGCGCCTGCTGAAGGCGCTCGGCAACGAGAAGCGGCTGCTGCTGCTGTGCCTGCTGGTGGACCACGAGCAATCGGTCGGCGAGCTCAACGCGCGCGTGGAACTGAGCCAGTCGGCGCTGTCGCAACACCTGGCGCTGCTGCGCGAGGATGGACTGGTGCAGACCCGACGCGACGGCCAGACCATCTATTATTCGCTGGTGCCCGGCCCGGTGCAGCGCATCCTCGAGGTGTTGCACGGCATCTACTGCAGCGCCGCGCCACCTGCCGCCACCAGGAGCGATCGATGAGCCCGCATCCGCACGTCCACGCCTTCCACCATGCCGGTTCCGGCACCTGGAGCTACGTGGTCGAGGATGGCCACGACGCCGCGGTGATCGACCCGGTGGTGGGCTACGACCCGGAGACCGGCGCACTGGACGACGCGCCGGCGCAGGCGCTGGCCGCGTGCCTGGACGCGCGCGGACTGCACCTGCGCTGGATCCTCGAGACCCACGCGCACGCCGATCATGTCTCCGCCGCGCAATGGTTCAAGCAGCGATGGCCGCAGGCGACGCTGGCGATCGGCGACGGCATCCGCGAGGTGCGTGCCCGTTTCGCGCCGCAGTTCGGCCTGGACGCCGATGCACAGGTGCGCTGCGGCTTCGATCACCTGTTCATCGATGGCGAGCGTTTCGCGATCGGCAGTGTGCAGGCGCAGGTGATCGCCGTGCCCGGCCACACCGGCGACAGCGTCGCCTACCTGATCGGCGATGCGCTGTTCCCGGGCGATTCGCTGTTCATGCCCGACAGCGGCACCGCGCGCTGCGATTTCCCCGGCGGCGACGCGGCCACGCTGTACCGTTCGATCCAGCGGCTGTACGCGCTGCCGGAGGCGACGCGCGTGTTCGTGTGCCACGACTACGGCGCAGGCGGCCGCGCGGTGGCCTGCCAGACCAGCATCGGCGAACAGCGCCGCAGCAACATCCACGTGCGCGACGGCATCGACGAAGCGGCCTTCGTGGCCTTGCGCCAGGCGCGCGATGCGACGCTGGCCGAGCCGCGGCTGATGCAGCCGTCGGTGCGCGCCAACATCCAGGCCGGCCGCACCGACGACCTGGCGCCGCCGGCGGCGTCAGCAGGCAGCGCGCCGCCGGCGCGCTAGGATGCGGGTCTGCGGCAGCGCTGCGCGACTGCGGTCGCGCTCTGCCGCATCGCCTTCCCCGCCCCCGCTGGAGTGAGCCATGACCCGACCGCTGCGCCGCCTGCTGTGCCTGTGCACCTTGATCGTCGCCACCGCGATCGCGCCGGTCTCGGCGCAGACGCCGCTGACCGTGTTCGCCGCCGCCAGCCTCAAGGAATCGCTGGACGAGGCCGCCAGCGCCTACCAGCGCGCCAGCGGCTCCCCCGTGCAGGTGTCCTACGCCGCCAGCTCCACGCTGGCCCGGCAGGTGGAACAGGGCGCGCCGGCGGACGTGTTCGTGTCCGCCGACCAGGAATGGATGGACTACCTGCAGCAGCGCAAGTTGATCGATCCGGCGCTGCGCCGCGACCTGCTCGGCAACACGCTGGTACTGGTGGCGCCGGCCGCCAGCAAGGCGCAGGTCGACCTGCGCACACCGGGCGCGCTGCTCGCCGCGCTCGGCGCGCAGGGGCGCCTGGCGGTCGGCCAGACCGCCAGCGTGCCGGCCGGCAAGTACGCGCGCACGGCACTGCAGGCGCTGGGTCAGTGGGACGCCGTGCAACCGCGGCTGGCCGAAAGCGAGAGCGTGCGCAGCGCGCTGATGCTGGTGGCGCGCGGCGAGACACCGCTGGGCATCGTCTACGGCTCCGACGCCCAGGCCGAGCCCAAGGTGCGGGTGGTGGCGACCTTCCCCGCCGACAGCCACGCGCCGATCGTGTATCCGGTGGCGCCGCTGCGGGCGAGCGCGCAGGCGAAGAGCGCCGCCGAGTTCGTGCGCTGGCTGGGTACGCCGCCGGCGCAGGCGATCTTCCGTCGCCATGGCTTCTCGCTCGCCCGCTGAGGCCTGGCATTGTTCGACTTCACCGCGCAGGAACTGACCGCGATCGCGCTGAGCGTCAAGGTCGCGCTGGTCGCGGCGCTGGCCAGCCTGCCGTTCGCGGTGGCCTGCGGCTGGCTGCTGGCGCGGCGCCGCTTCTTCGGCAAGTCGTTGCTGGACGCGCTGCTGCACCTGCCGCTGGTGATGCCGCCGATCGTCACCGGCTATGCGCTGCTGCAGCTGTTCGGCCTGCAGGGCCCGATCGGCGGCTGGCTGTTCGAATATCTCGGCGTGCAGTTCGCGTTCCGCTGGACCGGCGCGGCGCTGGCCAGCGCAGTGATGGGCTTCCCGCTGATGGTACGGGCGATCCGCCTGGCCCTGGAGTCCACCGACCGTCGCCTGGAAGCGGCGGCCGCCACGCTGGGCGCCGGCCCATGGCGGGTGTTCTTCACCATCACCCTGCCGCTGGCATGGCCGGGCGTGGTCGCCGGCGGCGTGCTCGGCTTCGCCAAGGCGCTGGGCGAGTTCGGCGCCACCATCACCTTCGTTTCCAATATCCCCGGACAGACCCAGACCCTGGCCTCGGCGATCTACAGCCTGCTGCAGGTGCCCGGCGCCGAGGCCGGCATCTGGCGGCTGGCGGCGGTGGCACTGGCGATCTCGCTGGGCGCCTTGCTGGCTTCCGAGTGGCTGGTCCGGCGCCAGCGTGGCGCGGAGGCGGATGCATGAGCCGCGCATGCACTCGGAGCCTGCACCGATGCTGAGCATCGACCTGCAGCTGCAGCGCGGCCGTTTCGCCCGCCACGTGCGCATCGAGGAACAGGCGCGCGTGGTCGCCCTGGTCGGTCCGTCCGGCGCCGGCAAGACCAGCCTGCTCAATGCCATCGCCGGCGTGCTGCCGCCGCGCAGCGGGCGCATCGCCATCGATGGCCGGGTGCTGTACGACAGCGCGGCCCGCATCGACCTGCCGGCGCATCGCCGCGGCATCGGCTACGTATTCCAGGACGCGCGCCTGTTCCCGCACATGGACGTGCGCCGCAACCTCGGCTACGGCCGCCATGGCCGCGGCCAGCCGGCGCGCTTCGCACTCGATGCGGTGGTCGAGCTGCTCGGCATCGGCGCCCTGCTGGAGCGGCGCCCCGACACGCTCTCCGGCGGCGAAGCGCAGCGCGTGGCGATCGGCCGCGCGCTGCTGTCGCAGCCGTCGCTGCTGCTGTTCGACGAACCATTGTCGGCGCTGGACGCGGACCGCCGCAGCGACCTTATCCCCTACCTGCAGCGGGTGCGCGACGACGTGCGCCTGCCGATGCTCTACGTCAGCCACCAGGCCGAGGAAGTGGCGCGCATCGCCGACGCGGTGCATCGGCTGGACTGACGCCGACATCGCGTTCACTGCGGCTGACGAGACTGGCGTCCTCCGTCCCCGACAACGCCGCATGCGCCGCTACCGCAAGCTCGACTTCCCCACGCAGGACGTGCGCCGCTTCCTCGAGCCGGGCCCGGTGGTGCTGGTCAGTTCGGCGTGGAAGCAGCAACGCGACATCATGACCCTGGGCTGGCACATGGTGCTGGAGTTCTCGCCCTCGCTGCTGGCCTGCTGCATTTCCAGCGCCAGCCACAGCTTCGCGCTGCTCCGGCGCAGCAAGCAATGCGTGATCAACCTGCCCACCGCCGACTTGGTCGACACCGTGGTCGGCATCGGCAATACCAGCGGCGCGGACCTGGACAAGTTCGCGCACTTCGGCCTCACCGCGGTACCCGCCACGCACGTGGCGGCGCCGCTGATCGCCGAGTGCTACGCCAGCTTCGAGTGCCGCCTGCACGACGGCAGCCAGATCGGCAAACACGGCCTGTTCGTATGGGAGGTGGTCAAGGCGCACGTCGCCGCCTCGCCGAAGCGGCCGCGCACCCTGCACTATCGGGGCGACGGCCGCTTCATGCTGTCCGGCACCGAGATCTCGCGGCGGCGCCTGTTCAAGCCGGAGATGCTGTAGTTCCCGGCAACGGTCGAGGCAGACCGCACGCTGCGATCGCGGCGCT
Organism: Xanthomonas sp. D-109; assembly: GCF_017746095.1. Classification (NCBI taxonomy): domain Bacteria; kingdom Pseudomonadati; phylum Pseudomonadota; class Gammaproteobacteria; order Lysobacterales; family Lysobacteraceae; genus Xanthomonas; species Xanthomonas sp. D-109. The sequence goes on along the minus strand of NZ_JAGHWV010000026.1, from coordinate 47,791 downwards.
CAGCGCGCGCCGCTGACACGCCCCGATTGCACACTGGCCTTGCCCTGTCGGACCTCGAAGGTGAACGCGTAGGCCAGCGTCACCGGCACCTCCTGCACCGACTGCGCATCGTCGCAGCGCCCGTCCTGCGCCGGCCGCTGCGCCGGATCGGCATAGGTACAGATCGCCGCCGGCACGAAGCGCCACTGCACGACCGCGTCCTGCACCGCCTGCAGCAGATCGGCCATCTCCGGCTGCGCGCCCGCGCTGCAGTCCGGGCGATCGTTCAACAGGGCGCTGCGCTCCACCGTGCCTTGTGCGGACAGGATCACCCGCACGCAGACCGTGGTCGGGGCCAGCGTGCGGCGCGGCGACTCGCTCGGCAACTGCGGCGTCGGCGCCTGCAGCGGTTGCGGCATGCGGAACACTTCCTGCGGCTGCATCCGATACGACTGCACTGCCGCCGCCCCCGGTGCCGCGCCGAATCCTGTTTCCAGCATGCGCTGATCCACCGAGTCGATGCGCTGGGTCGGTTGCAGCGCCTCTTTCGGCACGTGGCTGGCGCAGCCGGAAAGGACCAGCACCAGCAGCATGCCGGCCCGCAAGTGCGCACTCATCGCACGGTCCGCGCCATGCCGCACAGCGGCGCGGCGCCGCCCTTGCTGGGGAATGTGCGGTCGCACAGCCCCTCGACCTCCCCGACGGCATCCTCGCCCAGGCGATACCAGCGGTAGTTCGCGGCATCGGCGACGCCAGCCGGCGCCTCCTCGGGGTACATTTCCACATCGAACGCAACCGGAATCTTCAGGCGGCTGGCCACAGCACGTCCGTGCGCAGTCGCCGGCGAGAAGCGCCATTTCCAGGCGGCGGTGACCGCGGCAGCATCCAAGACGGCGCTGCCACTACCATGATCCAGCACGCGCACGGCGCTCGGCGCCCCGTGCGCATCCACGTCGACCAGCAGGACCAGCTTGCCGGAGACGCCCGCACGCACCGCTTCATCCGGGTATTTCGGGGGTGGCATGTCGATCACCTTGGCAGGCCGCGCTCCGGTCCGCGCGGCGACCACCGACGCCTGCTGCGCCGGTCGTGCCGACGTGCCATCCACCTCGCTCGCGACCAGATCGCGTGCCACGCCCGTGGCATCTGTGCCAGTTGGCAACGCCAGTGCCATTGCACTCCCGCTCAACGCGGCCAGCGTCACCGCGGCGATACCCAGACGACGCCGCCAACCGCGCACCGCCGGGCGCCGCAGCAAGGCAATGCGCTGGCACAGGACGCTGCCCGCCTGCCAATGGCAGCCCACCGGCAAGGCCAGCGCGTCCAACTGGGTCTGCAGCATCGCTTCGGCGTAGTGCCGGCGCGTGCCGGGATGGCGAACCAGCACCGCGGCATCGCAGGCCAGTTCCTGATCCAGGCGGAAGCGCGTGGCGGCCCAGTGCAGCAGCGGATTGAACCAGTACACGCAGCGCAGCACGGCGAGCAGCAGATTGCTGCGGGTGTCGCCACGGGCGATGTGCATACGTTCGTGCGCCAGCACCAGGTGCGCCTGCGGTGGGGGATAGCGCGCGGCAAAGTCCATCGGCACCACCACCTGCGGCCGCCACGCACCCAGCACCAGCGGCCCATGCAGCGCATGCTCGGCGACCAGCACGCCGTCCTCCCCTGGCCGCAAGCAACCCAGGCTGCGTCGGTAGCGGCGCTGCTGCCGCCAAAGCACAGCCGCCGAGGCCAGCGCACCCGCCAGCCACAATGACAGCAACCAGACCGCGGCATGACCGCTCGCGTGCACGCCGTCGCCCACCGACATCTTTGCCTGCGGCACGCCGACCAGCACCGTCGGCATGTCCAGCACCAACCCCGCCGGCAACGCTGGACGCCAGCCGCTGGGCAACAGTGCCGCCAGCAGCGCCAACGGCACCGCGATCCATAGCGCGTAGGCGATGCCGGCACCGAACGCGCGCCGCATCGGCACGCGCAACGCCAGCACCGCCGCGATGGCCACGCTGACGACCAGCGCGGTACTCCCGAGGTCCCTCACGATCCCGTCAATGCTCATCGTCCAGCTCCTGGATCAGTCGTTTGAGTTCGGCGATATCGGCATCGCTGAGCTTGCCGCGTTCGCTGAAGTGCGCCACCAGCGGCGCGATACGGCCGCCGAACAGGCGGTCGAGCAGGCCTTCGCTCTGTTGCTGCACCCACTGCGCGCGCTGCAGCAAGGGCGTGTACAGATAGCGGCGGCCCTGTTTGTCGGCGCGGATCGCGCCCTTGTTGAGCAAGCGGTTGAGCAGGGTCTTGACCGTGGGTTCGGCCCAGCCGCCATGGCCGGACAAGGCGGCGAACACCTCCTCGGCGCCGAGCGGGTGCCGCTCCCATAGCACCTCCATGACCACGGCTTCCGCATCGCTGATCGACATTGCGTTTACGTCCGTAAATTTTCATTGATTACGCGCGTAAACAAAACGCATGTCAAGCGTTTTTTTGCGCAGCGGCCGATGCCCTAGCGATCGGCATGCCCCCATGCCGGAGGTCGTCGCCGGCCGTCGCGTGTGCCGCGGCACCGCCCGCATCGCGCGCGCACCACGATCGACGCAATCGCCGGCGCACCCTCTAAGCTATGCCGATGACCGATCACCTCGACGACCTCGACGCCGCTGCCGACCTGATCCTGCAGCGCATCGCCGGCCCGCTGCGCGTGGGCGCGCCGCTGGGCCTGGGCAAACCGCATCGCCTGCTCAACGCGCTGTACGAGCGCATCGAACACGATCCGACGCGGCCGCTGCAGATTTACACCGCGCTGTCGCTCAATCCGCCGGCGCCCGGTGGCGGAATGCAGGGGCGTTTCGCGCGTCCGTTCGTGCAGCGCCACTTCGGCGAGGACTTCCCGCGCCTGCGCTATGTGCAGGCGATGCAGCGCGATGCGCTGCCGGCGCACATCCAGGTCGAAGAGTTCTACATGCAGTCCGGCGCGTTGCTGCGCTCGACCCAGGCGCAGCGCAGCTACACCAGCCTCAACTACACCCATGCCGCCGACGCGGTGGCGCAGCGCGCGCCGAACCTGATCGTGCAGAAGGTGGCGCGCGAACCCGACGGCACCCGGCTGTCGTTCTCGTGCAACAACGACATCACCCAGGACACCCTGGCCGCGGTGCAGCGGCGCGGCCTGCCGCGGCCGCTGCTGGTGGCCGAAGTCGATCCGCAGTTGCCGTGGATCGGCGGCTGCGCGGCGGTGGAGCCGAGCTTCTTCGACGTGGTGGTGACGCCGCCGGGACCGTATCCGCGCCTGTTCGGGCTGCCGCGGCAGCCGGTCGCCGATGCCGATTACGCCATCGGCCTGTACGCCAGCACCCTGGTGCGCGACGGCGGCACCCTGCAGATCGGCATCGGCACCCTGGCCGATGCGCTGTGCCATGCGCTGGTGCTGCGGCATACCGACAACGCGCGCTACCGGCAGGTGCTGGCGGCGCTGGATCCGGAACTGGAGCGGCATCCGGCGGTGCGCGAATGCGGCGGCCTGGAGCCGTTCGCGGTCGGCCTGTTCGGCTGCAGCGAGATGCTCAACGAAGGCTTCCGGCAACTGGTCCAGTGCGGGGTGATCCGGCGCAAGGTGCTCGACGACGCGCCGCTGCTGCAGCGCGTGGCCGACGGCACTGCCGATGCGCAGGACCTGCAGCGCCTGGAGCGCGAGGGCGAGTACCTGCAGGGCGCGTTCTACCTGGGTTCGCCGGAGTTCTACGCCTGGCTGCGCGACATGGACCCGCAGGCACGCGCGGCGATCGGCATGCGCCGCATCAGCGAGATCAACCAGCTCTATGGCGGCGAGACGCTGCGCCGGCTGCAGCGGCGCGAGGCGCGCTTCTTCAACTCCTGCATGATGGCCACCGCGCTCGGCGCGGCGGTGTCCGATGCGCTGGACGACGGCCGCGTGGTGTCCGGCGTCGGCGGCCAGTACAACTTCGTGTCCATGGCGCACGCGCTGGACGACGCACGCAGCGTGCTGATGTTCCGTGCCGTGCGCAGCGACGGCGGCGCGGCGCAGTCCAACGTGCGCTGGAACTACGGCCATACCACCATCCCGCGGCACCTGCGCGACCTCTACGTCAACGAATACGGCATCGCCGACCTGCGCGGCCTGACCGACGAGGATTGCATCGCGGCAATGGCCGGCATCGCCGATGCGCAGGCGCAGCCCGGATTGCTGGAGACGGCGAAGGCCAACGGCAAGCTGGCCACCGGCTTCGCCGCGCCAGCGCACTGGCAGCGCAACCACGGCGCGCGGGTGCGCGACGCACTGGCGCCGTTCCGCCGCGACGGCACCCTGCCCGACTATCCGTTGGGCAGCGATTTCACCGAGGTCGAGCAGCGCCTGCTGCGCGCCCTGGCCTGGCTGCAGCACCACACCGCCAGCACCGGCGCCAAGCTGAAGACGCTGACCAGCGCGGTGCTGGCGCGTCCTGCCGCGGATGCCGCCTGCCTGCAGCGCATGGGCCTGGACGCACCACGCAGCGTCGGCGAGCGCCTGGAAGCGACGTTGCTGGCGTTCGCCCTGCAGCGCACGCGCACGCCGCAGTGACACGCGCGCGGGCCTGACGCGACAGCGCAGGCGCGCGCCGATCGCGGACCGCGACGCGAGACAGTGACCGCGGTCGCGCGCGAAAGCGACGTGTCGCACGATCGCCGCACATGAGGGGCGATGACACGATTCGGCAACACGCTGGCAGGAAACACGTCAACTCCGCTGGCGATGCTGTCGGGATATCGTTACCAAACGTGGCCGCGATGCCTTCCCACCGTTCTGCCCCGATGTCGTCGTCGCTCTCCCGCCGCACCGCGCTGCGCATGCTGCTGGCGATGCTGGCGCTGCTGCCGTCGGCGCTGTTCGCCGACCCCGGACTCAACGACCTGCAATACATCGGCAGCCACAACAGCTACCACGCCGGCTTCGCGCCCAGCGAAGCGACGCTGTGGAAACGCCTGGATCCGGCGACGTTCGCGGCGCTGGATTACCGGCACCCGCCACTGACGCAGCAACTGGACGACGGCGTGCGCCAGATCGAACTGGACATCTACGCCGACGCCAAGGGCGGGCGCTACGCCCACCCGGCGATGCTCGACCAGCTCGCCAAGGCCGGGCTGCCGCCGGCGCCGCCGATCGCCGCACCGGGAGTGATGCAGCGACCGGGCTTCAAGGTCATGCACATCCAGGACCTCGATCAACGCAGCACCTGCCAACCGCTGCTGGCCTGCCTGCGCGAGGTGCGCGCGTGGTCGCAGCGGCATCCCGGGCATCTGCCGATCTTCATCCTGCTGGAAACCAAGCAGTCGACCGTGCCTGCGGCGTTTCCCACGGTGCAACCGGAACCGTTCGACGGCAAGGCGCTGGATGCACTGGATGCCGAACTGCGCTCGGTGTTCGCCGCCAACGACTACATCGGCCCCGACCAGGTGCGTGGCACTGCGCCGACGCTCAATGCCGCCGTGCTCGCGCATGGCTGGCCTGCGCTCTCCGCGGCGCGCGGCAAGGTGGTGTTCCTGCTCGACCAGCGTTCGGTCGGCCCGGCCTACCTGGCCGGCCATCCTTCCTTGCGCGGCCGCGTGTGCTTCACCAACGCCGACCCCGGCACCGACGATGCCGCCTTCGTCGAGCGCAACGACGGCAGCGCCGAGGACATCGCGCAATTGGTGAAGGCCGGCTACCTGGTGCGCACACGCACCGATGCCGACCTGAAGGAAGCCAAGGGCAACGACACCGCGCGACGCGACGCCATGCTCGCCAGCGGCGCGCAACTGCTCAGCACCGACTTCCCCGATCACGAACCGGCCACCTCCGGCTACGTGGTGCGCTTTCCCGGCGACGCCGTCGCCCGCTGCAATCCGCAACGTCCGCACGCCGACTGCCAAGGCGTCGACCTGCGCCACTGATCGCCCACGGCCGCGCCGGGTCGCGGCCACCCCATACGCCGCAATGGAAGGCCTTGGCGATCCGCGCGCCGGCATCGACGCGCCTGGACCTCGGATCGCAACCGCTGTTTCCCCCAACGAGCCACCCCCATGCTCCCGTTCCATCGCCCCCGCCCCTTGTGCTGTGCCATCGCCCTCGCGCTTGCGCTCTCGCCGGCCGCGCACGCCAGCGACGCCAACGCCCCCGCTGACGCCAGCGCGCGCACCACCACCCTGGACTCGGTCAACGTGCAGGCCGCCCAGGCCACCGTGCCGGGTTCACTGGACGAACAGCGCCTGTCCAACGGCGTCAACAGCGTGATGAGCAAGCAGCAGATCGACGCGATTCCCTCCGCCGGCATCGCCGACGTGGTCGCGCACCTGCCTGGGCTATCGGCCTACAGCGACATGCACCTGGGCCAGGCCACCACCGGCGAGAACGCCTACGTCAGCATCCGCGGCCTGGACGCCAGCTACAACAGCTACCGCCTCAACGGCTTCGGCATGCCCGAGACCGATTCGTCCACGCGTGCGATCTCGCTGAACATGCTGGCGCCGTTCGGCATCCAGTCGGTCAAGGTCTCCAAGTCGCCGACCCCGGACCTGCCGGGCGACGCGATCGGCGGCGCGATCGACATGCGCACGCCCAGCGCGTTCGACTTCGATGGCGACTTCTACGGCAAGACCACCGCGCAAGGCCAGTTCAATGCGCTCGCTTCGGACCTCGGCGGCAAGCACACCGGCGGCACGGTGCAACAGGAGCTGGCCTGGAAGTTCGGCGACGACCACGCGTTCGGCATCTATGCCTCGGCCTACTACGGCAAGAACAACAACATGGCGCAGGCGCCGGCGCCCAACAGCGCGTATTTCCCGGCGGACCCGGCGCAGGCCAAGGCGGTGGACCTGCGCGACGTCGGCCCGCTGCTCAGCGCCCGCTACAAGTACAGCGTCTACACCAGCCAGATCGAGCGCTACGGCGGCAACCTCGCCTTCGACTGGCAGGGCGACCACACCTCCCTCTTCGCCCGCGCCATCTACGGCAGCTACAACGTCACCGGCCAGCAGGACCAGTCCAGCGCACGCCTGGAAACCGTCAACAACCAGCCGACCGCAGTGCGTGGCGGCTACTTCAACACCCACGACATCAAGGAAACCCTGGCCACGCTGCAGTTGGGCGGGCAGACCACGCTGGATCGCCTGCGCTTCGACTACGGCAGCTCCTTCGGCCGCGGCACCCGCAGCCGCCCGGACTACGTCGCGGCGAGCCTGTACGGCTTCACCCCGGGCAGCTTCGCGTTCGACCTGAGCGACCCCACCTATCCCAGCATCGGGCCCAGTTCGCCGGCCCTGAAGAACTTCTTCTACAGCCTGGATTCGGCGCTGTTCTGGAAGACCCAGGGCCACGATGCCGGCAGCCACGACAACCGCGCCAGCGCGCATGCCGACATCAGCTACCGCGTGGACGGCGACGTGCTCGATGAGGTCAAGACCGGCCTGTCGCTCGACCACGCCGACCGCGGTTCCTACGATCATCCGTTCTTCCACAAGGACGGCAACTTCGTCTACAACGGCCCCTACTTCGGCGGCAGCAACTACGTGTTCCCCAACGCCGGCGGCCCGCCGCTGAGCGCCCTGCCTGGTCGCCTCACCTACGCCGCCTTCGACGGCCACTACGCCGGCCCGTTCAAGATCCTGGACCGCGACTGGGTGCGCGCGCAGGCGGTGCCGTACAAGTACGTCAACGATCCCAACGGCGCGGGCATCTATACCGCCAACGACTACAACGCCAACACCACCTCCAGCACCGAGGCGATCTACGCCGGCTACGCGATGGCCACGCTGCATGTCGGCGCGGTGACCATCCTGCCCGGCGTACGCTACGAACTGACCCGTTATTCCGCCGACGCGTGGCAATCGAACGGCGACGGCATCAATGGCCGCTTCGTCGGCAGCGGCCGCAGCTACGGCGAGGTGTTGCCGGGCATCAGCCTCAACTATCGCCCGGACGAGCTGACCGTCTACCGCGCCTCGCTGCGGCGCAGCTTCAGCCGCCCGGCGTTCGGGCTGATTTCGGGCGAAACCGTGTACACGGTCGACCCCACCCAGAAGGTCATCGGCATCTCCAAACCCAATCCCGACCTGCAGCCGAGCAAGGCCGACAACGCCGACCTGTCCGCGGAGTTCTACGACCACAACGGCGGCGTGCTCAGCGCCTCGACCTACTACAAGCGCATCACCGGCTTCATCTACACCTCGCAGTCGGCGACCAGCAACGACAACACGCTGGGCGGTCTGGTCCCGACCGGCACCACCTTCGAGGACGGCGTACCGGTGACCATGCCGCAGAACGGCGGCACCGCCAAGCTGTACGGCGTGGAGCTGGCCGGCAGCAAGCGCCTGCAGGATCTGCCCGGGTTCTGGGGCAACCTCGGCATCGCCGCCAACCTGACCCTGCAGCACAGTTCCGCCGACAGCAAGCGCACCGACCAGCCCGAAAAGACCTGGCTGCCGCGTGCGCCCGAGCGCATCTACAACCTGGACCTGTTCTACGACGACAGCCGCCTGCGCGCCGACCTGAGCTACAACTACACCGGCCTGCAACTGCTCGGCCTGACCAGCGACCGGCTCAACTACTACCTGCAGCCGGTCAAGTCGCTGGACTTCACCGCCACCTACCACCTGCCGCACGGCATCGACGTCGGCATCGCCGCTAAGAATCTGCTCAATTCGGCCACGTTCTACGAGACCCAGGGCAAGTCCACCCGCTACATGGCCTACGACCCCGGTGCCGACGGCGCCTACGTGGAAACCGGGCGCGTGTACATGCTCACGCTCAGCTACACCTACTGACGGACGCCAACCCGGCCTCCGGCGCGCCGCGCCGGAGGCTTTTCGCGCATGGGGAAGCCTGAACGCGTCCAGCGACTTGGGCGCCATACCAGAGACCGCAGTCGATCCTGCGACCGTGCGAGGCGGGCGCCGCGCCGCCAGGACACGCAACGCCCGCCACGCAAGGGTTTCCGCCCCGCAGGGGCAGGTACCGGCGAGGGATGTCATTCGCGTGTAAAATTGCGGGTTTTTGACCACTCACATGGCGAAAGCCCCTCCACGGGCGCCCGTCCCGGGCCCGGCCTTCATTCGCCTGCTGGCGCGCCTGAGCAATGCGCCGATGCCCGCGTCCAGCCCCGCGCTGGCCGACCGGCTCGGCCAATGGATCGACTGGAACCGCGCGGTGGCGGTGTCGCGCGCGCTGGACGGCAAACTGCCCGAGCCTGGCGAGGACGCGCCCGAGGCGCCGGAACCGTCGGCGCTGGAAGCCGAATGCGGCCGCGTGCGCGCCGCGCTGGAAGAGAGCATCGCCCTGGACATCGCCAAGGAAACCGGCAAGCCCGTGGGCAAGCGCCAGCACGACCCCGACGCACCGATCGACTACGCGCCGTTCCGCCAGCGCTACCTGGCGCTGCAGCGCACGATGCTGACCGCGACCGGGCGCCTGCGCGGCCTGCTGCGCGATGCCCTGGTTCCGCTCTCGCCGGAGATGGCGCGGCTGGCCGAGGTCGATGCGGTGATGGAACTGACCCTCAGCCCGCGCGAGCAGACCCTGCTGGCGACGGTGCCCAACCTGCTGGAAGCGCATTTCCAGCGCCTGCGCGCCGCCGCGGCGCCCGCCCCCGATCCTTCCCTCACCGACGTTCCGCCGGCGCCTGCCGACACGGCCTGGCTGGACCTGTTCCGCCAGGACCTGCACAGCGTGTTGCGCGCCGAACTGGACGTCCGTTTCCATCCCATCGAAGCGCTGCTCGCCGCGCTTCGCAGCCGTTGATTCGACCCTCATGCCCAAGACCCTGCTCCATTCCGTCCTGTTCCTCGCCGGCCTCGCCGTGGTCTGCTGGATCGGCGTCGGCTATCTCGGCTCCAACCCGCTGGGCGCCAGCTTCGCCGCGCTGATCGGCCTGTGCTACCTGGCCGGCATCGCCGAGTTGTACCGCTACCGTCAGGCCACGGCGACATTGCAGACCGCGCTGAGCGAGGCCGAGTCCGCGCGCGACGACCTCGGCGGCTGGCTGCAACGGCTGCACCCGAGCCTGCGCAACGCGGTGCGCCTGCGCATCGAAGGCGAACGCGCGGCCCTGCCGGTGCCGGCGCTGACCCCGTACCTGGTCGGCCTGCTGGTGCTGCTGGGCATGCTCGGCACCTTCCTGGGCATGATGGCGACGCTGCGCGGCACCGGCCTGGCACTGGACAGCGCCACCGATCTGAATGCCATCCGCGCCTCGCTGGCGGCGCCGCTGAAGGGCCTGGGCTTCGCCTTCGGTACCTCCATCGCCGGCGTGGCCACCTCGGCGATGCTCGGCCTGCTGGCCGCGCTGTGCCGGCGCGAGCGACTGCAGGCGGTGCAGCACCTGGACCTGCATGCGGCCACCGCGCTGCGCACGCATTCGCTGGCCTACCAGCGCAACGAGGCGTTCAAGCTGCTGCAGGCGCAGTCCACGCTGATGCCGGGCCTGATCGAGCGCATGCAAACGATGATGGCGGCGCTGGAACAGCACAGCGCGGTCAGCGGCGAACGCCTGGCCAGCAGCCAGGACGCCTTCCACAGCCGCACCGAGGCCGCCTACACGCGCCTGGCCGGCGCGGTCGAACACGCCCTGCAGGCCGGCGTGGCCGCGCATGCGCGTGCGTTCGGCGATGCGCTGGAGCCGGTGGTGCAACGCACCCTCGACGGCGTGGCACGCGAGACCGCCGCGCTGCAGGACAGCGTCGGCCAAGCGGTGAAGCGGCAACTGGACGGCCTGGCCAATGGCTTCGCCCAGGCCGCCGAACAGGCAACGCAGCGCTGGGACAGCGCGCTGGCCGAGCAGCAACGCGTCAATGGCGCGCTGCTGCAGGAACTCGGCAGCGCGCTGCAACGCGCCGGCGACGGCCTGGAGCAACGTGCCACCACGCTGGTGGAGGCGACCGCGGCACGCCTGCAGGGCGCCAGCGACGACGCCAGGCAGGCCTGGAGCGAAGCCCTGACGCAACAACGCGAGGTCAATGACAGCCTCACCGCGCGCCATGCGCAGGCACTGGACACGGTGACGAACCGCCTGGATGCCACCGCCGAAGCCGCACAGCACGCCTGGAGCGCAGCGCTGGCGCAGCAGCGCGAGGTCAACGACGCGCTCGCCGCGCGTCATGCGCAGGCACTGGACACCGTGGCGACGCGCCTGGACGCCACCGCAGAAGCCGCACAACAGGCCTGGGGCGCGGCGCTGACGCAGCAGCGCGACGTCAACGACACGCTCGCCACGCGCCATGCGCAGGCGCTGGAGACCGTGACCACCCGCCTGGATGCCACCGTCGAGGCCGCGAAACAGGCCTGGAGCGCGGCGCTGGCGCAACAGCGCGAGATCAACGCGGCGCTGGCCGCGCACAACGCGCAGGCACTGGATGCCGCCGCCGCCAGCCTGGAGCAACGCGCCGCCGCGCTGGCCGAGACGCTGCAGCAGGCGCACGCCGACCTGCAGGACGCGCTGGAAGCGCGCGACCAGGCCCGCCTGCAGGCCTGGACCGACAGCTTCGCCAGCATGGCCGCGACCCTCGGCGCGCGGTGGGAACAGCACGGCGAGCGCATCGCGCAGCGCCAGCAGGAGATCTGCAGCACCCTGCAGGAGACCGCGACGGCGATGTCCGAACAGAGCCAGGCGCAGGCGCGCGACACCATTGCCGAGATCGAGCGGCTGGTGCAGGTCGCCTCGGAAGCGCCGAAGGCCGCGGCCGACGTGGTCGCGGAACTGCGCCAGAAACTCTCCGACAGCATGGTCCGCGACACCGCCATGCTCGACGAGCGCAACCGCCTGCTGGCCACGCTGCAGACCTTGCTGGAAGCGGTCAACCACGCGTCCACCGAACAGCGCAGCGCGGTGGATGCCCTGGTCGCGACTTCGGCGGATTTGCTGGAGCGCGTCGGCAGCCGCTTCACCGACCGGATCGAGGCCGAGACCGGCAAGCTCGGCGACGCCGCCGCGCAGGTCGCCGCCGGCGCCACCGAAGTGGCCAGCCTGGGCGATGCGTTCTCCGGCGCGGTACAGGCCTTCGGCGACTCCAACATGGCCCTGCTGGAGAGCCTGCAGGGCATTGAGCAGGCCCTGGACAAGTCGCTGGCGCGCAGCGACGAGCAACTTGCCTACTACGTGGCGCAGGCGCGTGAGGTGATCGACCTGAGCATGCTCTCGCAGCAGCAGATCACCGAGGAACTGCGCCAGCTCGCCGCGCGTCAGGCGCCCGACCAGGCCGACGCGGCATGAGCGACGAGCTGGAACTGGAGGCCGACAACGGCGCGCCGGTCTGGGCGGTGTTCGGCGACCTGATGTCGGTGCTGCTCGGCGCCTTCGTGCTGATCCTGATCGGGGTGATCGGCGTGCAGTTGCAGTTGTCGAACAAGCTGGATGCGGAAATGCGTCAGCGCCAGCTCGAAGCGCAGCAGCGCAAGACCCTGGAACAGGCGCTGGCCGCGCCGCTGGCGGCCGGCCGGGTGACCCTGGTCGACGGCCGCATCGGCATCCGCGGCAACGTGCTGTTCGCCCTGAACTCCGATCAGTTGCAGCCGGAGGGCCGCGACCTGCTGAAGAGCCTGGCCGCGCCGCTGGCCGGCTACCTCAAGGCGCGCGACGAGATCCTGATGGTCAGCGGCTTCACCGACGATCGCCAGGTGCGCGAAAGCAACCGCCAGTTCGCCGACAACTGGGAACTGTCGGCCGAACGCGCGTTGACCGTGACCCGTGCCCTGATCGAGGCAGGCGTCCCCGCCGATGCAGTCTTCGCCGCCGCCTTCGGCGCGCAGCAACCGGTGGCGCCGAACAGCGACGAGGCCGGACGCGCCAGCAACCGCCGCGTGGAAATGGCACCGCTGCCGCGCATGCGCAAGCGTGCCGCGACACCGCATGCACCCTGATCGGATCCCGACCGCCGACCGCCTCGCCGCCTTGCGTGCACAGCATGCCGAGCGGCTGGACCCGCTGCGCTTCCGCTTCCTCGAAGCGCTGGCACGCCGCACCCAGGCGCAGCAGGGCAAGGCGCGGGAACTGCTGGAGCAGAAGCTGTCCGCGTTGCTCGACGCCTACGCCGCGGCGCTGGCCGCGGCGCCGCAGGACGCTGGCGATGCGGCCGACGCCGCGATGCGAGCGCCGCAACCCGGCCCGCTCGGTGCCTTGCTGGCGCAGTACCGGCCTGCGACTGCGGCGGCCACCGCCCACAGCGGCCAGGGCACCGACGTCGGCCCCCATGTGGAGACCGACACCGAAACGTCCACGGCGACCAACGCAACCGATGCAGACGCCGCTGCGCCGTCGCACGCGCCGGCAGCAAGCGCCGCAGCGCGCCTCGCCGTACCGCAGTTGCCCGCGGTCGAAGACGCACGCCGGCTGTGGACAGAACTGCGCAGCCGCAGCCAATTGCGGCAGTCGCTGCAACCGGCTCCCGCCGACGCCGGCCCGCTCAACTCCGGCGTGCTGGTGCATCGCGCATTGGCGTTGATGCGCACGCTCTCACCCGGCTACCTGCAGCACTTCCTGTCCTACGTCGACGCACTGTCCTGGCTGCAGCAACTGCAGGAGGCGGGCGCACTGGCAACGCCACAGAAATCCGGCAGCGCTGCCGGCAAGCCTGCGACGCCGCGCAGCAAGCCGCGCAAGCGCGGTTGACCGCATCGCTGCCGATTACATGGCCGCAGGAGCGGCTCTTGTCCCCTTTTCCCGGATCAGCCGCGACAGGCATCCCGGGGACGGCGGTCGCGGCTGAAGCCGCTCCTACCAGATCCGTTTTCCCATCATGCGACGCGTCCGCACAGCAAGAAAAAGGCCGGCATGCGCCGGCCCTTTTCGTCTTCCATCGCGGGATCGGCTTACAGCGCCTTCGCCGCCGCCACCACGTGCTCGGCGGTGATCTTGAAGTACTTGTACAACTGGTCCGCCGGCGCCGAGGCGCCGAACGTGTCGATGCCCACCACGGCGCCGTCCAGGCCCACGTAGGCGCGCCAGAACGCGGTGACGCCGGCTTCGACCGCCACGCGCTTGCGCACCGCCGACGGCAGCACCGACTCGCGGTAGGCGGCATCCTGGCGATCGAACACGTCGGTGCACGGCATCGACACCACGCGGGTCTTCAGGCCCGCGGCATCCAGCGCCTGCTTGGCTTCCACCGCCAGGCCGACTTCCGAGCCGGTGCCGATCAGGATCACGTCGGGCGTGCCGCCTTCGGCATCGGCCAGCACGTAACCGCCACGCTCGATCAGTTTGATCTGCGCCTCACTGCGAGCCTGGAACGGCAGGTTCTGGCGGCTGAACACCAGGCAGCTCGGGCCGTCCTTGCGGGTGATCGCGGCCTTCCAGCTCACCGCCGACTCCACCGTGTCGCAGGGGCGCCACACGTCGTTGTTGGGGATGTAGCGCAGCGACGCCAGGTGCTCCACCGGCTGGTGGGTCGGGCCGTCCTCGCCCAGGCCGATCGAGTCGTGGGTGTAGACGTGGATCGCATGCGCCGGGATCAGCGCGCTCATGCGCACACCGTTGCGCGCGTAGTCGCTGAACACCAGGAAGGTGGCGTCGAACGGGATGAAGCCGCCATGCAGCGCCAGGCCGTTGGCGATGGCGGTCATGCCGAACTCGCGCACGCCGTAGTACACGTAGTTGGCGTTCGGGTCGTCGCTGGCGACCGACTTGCTGGCCTTCCACAGGGTCAGGTTGGAATGCGCCAGGTCGGCCGAACCGCCGACCAGTTCCGGCAGCAGCGGCGCGAAGGTTTCGATCGCCATCTGCGAGGCCTTGCGCGAGGCGATGGTCTGGCCTTCGGCGGCCTGCTTGGCGATGTAGGCGTCGGCCTGAGCGAGGAAGTCCTCCGGCAGTTCGCCATGCGAGCGGCGGGTCAGTTCCGCGGCTTCGGCCGGGTACTGCTTGGCGTACTTGTCGAAGGCCTGCTCCCACTCGGCCTGGCGCAGCGTACCGGCACCGCCGGCGCGCCAGCCGTCGTAGATCGCCTGCGGGATCTCGAACGGCGCATACGGCCAGTTCAGCGCCTTGCGCGCGCCTTCCAGCTCTTCCTTGCCCAGCGCGGCGCCGTGCGAGGATTCCTTGCCGGCCTTGGTCGGCGCACCGAAGCCGATGGTGGTGCGGCAGCAGATCAGGGTCGGCTTCTCGCTCTCGGCGATCGCCGCCTCGATCGCGGCCTTGACCGCGTCGGCATCCTGGCCGTCGACATCGCGGATCACGTGCCAGTTATAGGCCTCGAACCGGGCCGGGGTGTTGTCGCTGAACCAGCCAGCGGTGTTGCCGTCGATGGAGATATGGTTGTTGTCCCAGAACGCCACCAGCTTGCCCAGGCCCCAGGTGCCGGCCAGCGACGCGGCTTCGTGGGAGACACCTTCCATCATGCAGCCGTCGCCCATGAACACCCAGGTACGGTGGTCGACGATCTGGTGCTCGGGGCGGTTGTAGCGCTGCGCCAGCAGCTTCTCGGCCAGCGCGAAACCGACCGCGTTGGCAAAGCCCTGGCCGAGCGGACCGGTGGTGGTCTCCACCCCGGGGGTCTCGCTGCGCTCGGGGTGGCCGGCGGTCTTGCTGTGCAGTTGGCGGAAGCGCTTGAGCTCCTCGATCGGCAGGTCGTAGCCGGACAGGTGCAGCAGCGCGTACTGCAGCATCGAGCCGTGGCCGTTGGACAGCACGAAGCGGTCGCGGTTGAACCAGTGCGGATTGTTCGGGTTGTGGCTGAGGAAGTCGTTCCACAGCACTTCGGCGATGTCGGCCATGCCCATCGGCATGCCGGGATGGCCGGAATTGGCGGCCTCGACCGCATCGGCGGCAAGGAAACGGATCGCGTTGGCGAGTTCGCGGCGGGTAGGCGTCGTCATGAGGGATCTGTCGGAAGCGGGCGCGTGGCGTCGGGCCCACTATTGTCCCACAGGCGGGGATTCGGGATTCGGGATTGGTAGCGTCACCGGCTGGACGCCCGAGATGGCGTAGGAGCGGCTTCAGCCGCGACAGGCGTTCACCGGGAGGCCCATCGCGGCTGAGGCCGCTCTCACGCGCGGCCGGTCAGGCGGCGACGCTGCCGCCTTTACCAATCCCCAATCCCGACTCCCTAATCCCGGCCATCTTCCCCCTTGGCCACCAGCGTGGTCAGGGCCAGGTCGCCGGTCACGTTCAGCGCGGTGCGGCACATGTCCAGGAAATGGTTGACGCCCAGGATCATGCCGATGCCGACCGGGTCCACCCCGACCATCGCGCAGATCAGCGCCACCACCGGCAGCGAGCCGGACGGCACGCCCGCGGTGCCGATGCCGCCAAGGATGCACACCAGCATCACCATGCACTGCTGCGCGATGCTCAACTCCACGCCGAAGAACTGCGCCAGGAAGATCACCGTCACGCCCTCGAACAGCGCGGTGCCGTTCTGGTTGGCGGTGGCGCCGACGGTGAGCACGAAACGCGACACCTTGTGCGGCAGCCCCATCTGGTCGGCCACGCGCAGCGCGGTCGGCAGGGTGGCGTTGCTGGACGCGGTGGAGAACGCCATCACCGTCGCCTCGCGGGTGGCGCGGAAGAACCACAACGGCGAGCGCCCGGCCAGGCGCACCGCCACGCCGTAACTCACAACCATGTGCAGGCCCAGCGCCAGCACCACCACGCCCACGTAGGCGCCCAGCCGCACCAGCAGCTCGAAGCCGAACAGCGCCGCCAGGTTGAACATGAAGCAGGCCACCGCATACGGCGCCAGGCGGATCACCAACCCGATCAGGGTCATCGAGATCTCGAACACGCCCTCGATGCCGCGCCGCAGCGTCGCCACCTTGGCGTCGTCGCTGAGCACCATGCCCACGCCGAACATCACCGCGAAGAACATCAGCGACAGGATCGCGCCGTTGCTGGAGGCGGCTGCGACCACGTTGTCGGGCACGATGGACAAGAGCATGTCCATGCCGTGCGGCTGGTGCTTGCTCTGGTCGACGATCTGCGCGGTGCGCTCCACGTTCTGCTGCAGCAACTGCTGCGCCAGTTCGCGATCCACGCCGATGCCGGGCTTGAGCACGTTGACCAGGACCAGGCCCAGCAGCACCGCCACCCCCGACAGCACCACCGTGTAGCCGAGCGTCTTCCAGCCGATGCGCCCGAGCGCGCGGATGTCGCCCATCTCCGAAATGCCCATCACCAGCGCCGAGAACAGCAGCGGCACGATCAGCATGAAGATCAGGTTGAGGAACAGCTTGGAGAACGGCGTGGTGAGGTACTTGGTCAGCGCCTGCACCCAGGCCGCGTCGCCGCCCACGCTCATGTGCACCGCCAGGCCCAGCACCAGCCCGAGGACGAAGCCGATCGCCATTTTCCAGTGCAACGGCATGCCGGTTTCGGCCTTCACGGGGGTGTCGGTCATGAGTGCGCCTTGCGAGGAGAGGCACTCAGCTTAACAAACCATGAGCAGACATCGACCAACACACGCTGACATAGGCTGCGCTGCGAGTGCCTCGGCTTGCCAAGGGGCGCCGACAACGTGGCGTCAGGTCGCAGGCTGGCGAACTGCACCGCTCGCCATCGCGTCATCGCGTCATCGCGTCATCGGACGGCAGGCTGGCGAGCCCCCGCCGGCTCAGGCGTTGCGCCTCGGATACAGCGGCGGCAGATCGTCTGCGGCCGCGCCGCGCGTTGCGACGCGCCAGCGTGGGCCGGACGCGAACGCCGTACGAAGCGCAGCACGTGCACCGGCCACATCGCCACCACCGCCCCAGCGCGCGTGCTGCATGCGCAGGACGGCGTCGCGCTGCGCCGGATCGTCAAGACGCTGCACCACCGTATCCAGGTCGGCGACGCCGGCCTGCGCGCACAGGATCGCCGCGACCTCGTCCAACCCGCCGCTGTCCAGCGCCTTGCGCAATTCCGGCAATGCGGCGCGCGCGCGCGCAGGCACCGATGTCGCGCCAGGCGCCGCGTTGGCCGCTGTGGCCGGCAGTGCCGCGACGGCGCGCGAGCGGCGCGCGCGGCGCCAGGCCCAGACCAGGGTCAGCAGCCACAGCACCGCGAAGCCCACGGCCAATCCTATCCACAGCGACAAGGAGGCAAGCCGTCCCTGCAGTGTGTGCGTCGGCGTCACCGCAGTGTCGCCAGGAACCACGCTCAGCGTCGGCGCCGCCGGGCTGACCGGAGCCGGGGCCGGCGCGGGCACGCCCTGTCCGGGCTGCACCTGCAGGGTGAGGTCCGGCAGGCTGGCCTCGCGCGCAGCGCCGGCGCCGACGTCCCACCACGGCATGCGCAGGCCGCGCACCAGCAGCGGGCCCGCTGCCTGCGGCACGATCGAGTAACGGCGGGTGACGGTCACCTGCGGGCCGCCGTCGACGAAGCGTTCCTGTACCTGCGGCGGCTCCGCGAACACCTGCGCGCCATCGACGCTGGGCGTCGGCAATTCGGGGAACTGCGCCTGCGTCGCGCCGCGTGCGGTGGCCTCGACCACGATGTCGGCGGCCTCGCCGGCCTTGGCGCGTTGCGGCGTGGCGGTGTAGCGCAGGCGCAGTTCGTGCAGCGGCAGCCAGGGCTGCGGCGCATTGGCCGGCTGCGCGCGCACCTGCAGGGTCTGCGCAGTGCCGCGCGCATTGAGTTCGCCGCCGCGGCCGAAGTAGTCGTCGAAGAAGCCGGTGGGGCCGCGGCCGTTGAAACGCGCCCCCGGCAACAGCAGTGCGCCGCTGCGTTCGGGGACCAGCAGGTAGTGCCGCTCGATCACCGTATACATGCGTCCGTCGATCTGGCGACGGTTCTGGATATCGTCGCCGACGCGCTGCAGCGACGCGCCGGCCGGCGCGTCCAGGTCGAGCTCACCCGAACTCAGCGGCACGCCGAGATACAACCGCACCACCACGCCCACGCTCTGCTGCACGTACGGCTTTGCATCGTCGACGACGGTCTGCACGAACACATCGGTATTGGCCACCTGCGCCGGCACATCGGCATTGGTGGTGGCCGGCACCGCGGCACTGGCCGCAGCGACCTCCAGCCGCAATGGCGCGGTGCGTTCGTTGCCGACCTGCAGCGACGGGATCTCCAGGGTGCCGGTGTTGCGCGGGGTCAGCATCACGCCGAACAAGGACTTCGCCGAGACCGCGCC
Source organism: Xanthomonas sp. D-109 (assembly GCF_017746095.1). NCBI lineage: Bacteria > Pseudomonadati > Pseudomonadota > Gammaproteobacteria > Lysobacterales > Lysobacteraceae > Xanthomonas > Xanthomonas sp. D-109. The sequence continues at coordinate 28,747 of NZ_JAGHWV010000026.1, read as the reverse complement.
GTTGACGATCTGCATCTGCCGGCTCTTGACCTCGTTGCTGAGCGCGAAATCCGCGCGCAACGGCGTGTAGTCCGGCGTGGCCGCGCCCTGGTCGGTCTCGATGTTGAGGGTCACGCCCTCGCCGGCGCCGACGTTGTCGCGGTCCAGCCACGCGCGCGTGGCCGCACCCGCCGGCAACGCCAGCAGCAGCGCGGCCGCTACCATCAGCACCGCGCACAGCCGTGTCCCCTGGCCGAGTCGCCTGAAGTGGATCATGGTTCTTGTTCCCGCTGCCTGCGTTCGTGTTCCAGCCTGAATTTGGCGCGCAGCAGATTGCCCGGATCGTCCGGCACCCGCCGCAACCACGCCTCCACCGCCTGGCGCTGCTCGCGCTGCTGCGGCGTCTCGTTGGCGGCGGCAGCGGCGCGTTCGGCGGCCTGCTTGTCGGCGCCGCCCTGCTGCGCCATCGCCTGCTGCATCTGCTGGCGCTGCGCCGCATCGGCCTGTTGTTGCGCCTGCGCATCGCCGGGCTTCGGCGGCGCCTGCTGCGCGTCCTTGGCGCCATTGCGTCCCTGCTGGCCATCTCGCTGCTGGCCGTTCCGTTGCTGCCCGTCCTTCTGCTGCTGGTCCTTCTGCGCACCGTTCTGCTGTTGACCCGACTGCTGCTGGCCGTTTTGCTGCTGGCCGCTCTGTTGCTGACCGTTCTGCGACTGCCCGCCCTTCTGCTGCTGCCCGTCCTTGCCCTGCTGGCCGGACTTGGAGTTCTGCGACGACTGGCGCTTGCGCGCCGCCTCCACCGCCGCACGGTTGGCGATCGCATCGGCCATCTGCGGATGCAGCTTCAGCGCCTTGTCGTAGGCGTCGATCGCCTCGTCATAGCGACCCTGGCGCGCCAGCGCATTGCCGAGGTTGTACCAGCCGGCGTCGCTGTCGATGCCTTCGAACTGCTGCTGCGCGGCGGCGAAATCGCCCTTGCGATAGGCCTGCACGCCCGCGTCCAGCCGTTGCTGGCGGACCTGGTCGGCACGTTCCCACAACCCGCCTGCGACAGGACCGGGTGGCGGCGTCAAGACCTGTGGCGGCGCCGGTGCCTGCGCATGCACCGGGAGCGGCATCGCCAGCGGCGCCAGCACCAGCAGCAGCACCGCCGCCCCACCGCGACGGCGGAACGCCAGCAATGCCAGCAGCATCAGCGGCGGCAGCAACCAGTAGCCCTGGTCCAGCCAGACCCGGCCATGGCTTTCGTCGGCGGCCGTCGCATCCTCTTCCTGCGGCCGCAGCACGCCCAGCGCGCGCAGATCCGTATCGTCGGGCGTCAGCCCGGCGTAGCGACCGGCGCCGGCCGCCGCCAGCGCGCGCAACGAGCCCGCATCCAGTTGCGCGTGCGCGAGCCGTCCCTGGTCGTCACGGTAGGCGGCGCCTTGCGCGGTCCCCAATCCCAACGCGGACACGTGATAGCCCTGCCCCGCCGCACGCGCCGCCGCCTGTTGCGCCTGCGCGTCGGCCTGGTCGCTGAGCACCAGGATGTCGCCGCGGGAGAAGCCGGCCTGGCGCAGCAACTGCGCCGCCCAGTCGATCGCCAGGTCGGTGCGCTGCCCCGCCACCGGCATCACCTGCGGCGACAGCGCATCCAGGAACAGGCCCACGTTCGCCGCATCGTCGGTCAGCGGCGCCACCGTGTACGGCTCGCCAGCGTAGGCCACCAGCGCCACTTCGCCGCCGGCGCGCTCGTGCAGCAGCCGCGCCAGCTTGGCCCGTGCCTGCAGCAGCCGCGACGGCGGCAGGTCGCGCGCGTCGATCTGTGCGGACAGATCCAGCGCGATCACCAGAGGCGTACGCGCCTGCCACAGCGGCTGCTGTTCCTGCCGCCAACTCGGCCCGGCCAGCGCCAACACGGCCAGCGTATACCCCAGCGCGCCCAGCAACAGGCCGGCGCTGCCCTTGGCATCGCCGCGCGCTAGCAGGTGCGGCAGCAGATGCGGATCCACCGTGCGCCGCCAGATGTCGCGGCGCCGGCGCCGCCGCCACCAGCTCCAGGCCAGCAACGGCAGCAACAGCAGCGCCCACAGCCATTCGGGGCGCAGCAGGTGCAGGGCCTGGAGGAACTCCGCCACGCGGGTCATTGCCGCCTCCAGGGCCAGATGAAGGACAGCAAGGCCAGGACCAGCGCCGCGGCCAACGGCCAGGCGTAGCGTTCGATCCGCGGCCGCACCGCCGGACCGGCCGAACGCACCGGCTCGAGCCGGTCCAGTTCGGCGTAGATCGAGGCCAGCTCGGCGGTATCGCGGGCGCGGAAGAAGCGCCCGCCGGTGTCCTGTGCGATCTTGCGCAGCGTGTCCTCGTCGACCTGGTCGTCGCCGCCACTGCCGGGGATCGGCAGGCCGAACAGGGACATGCCGCCATCGCCACCGAAGGCGATGGTGTACACGCGCACGTGTTCGGCCTTGGCCAGTTCGGCGGCCTTCAGCGGATCGAGCACACCGGCGGTGTTGACGCCGTCGGTGAGCACGATCAGCACGCGCTCGCCTTGCTTCTGCTCGCGCAGGCGCTTGACCGCCAGCGCGATCGCGTCGCCCAGCGCGGTCTCGCGCCCGGCCAGGCCGACCACGCTGTCGCGCAACTGGTCGCGCACCGTGGCCAGATCGGCGGTCAACGGGGTCAGTGCATACGCCTGCTGGCCGAACACCAGCAGGCCGATGCGGTCGCCGTCGCGGCGGTCGAGGAAGTCGGCCAGCACCGCCTTGGCCGCGGTGAGGCGATCGACCACACGTCCGCCCAGGGTCATGTCCGGCTCGCTCATGCTGCCGGACAGATCCACCGCCAACATCAACTGCCGTGCCTGCTGCGGCGGCATGATGGGTTCGCCCAGTTGCAGCGGACGCGCCGCCGCTGCGCACAGGCAGAACCAGGCCAGCCATGCCAGCCACACGCTGGCACGCCACAATCCGCCGCGCGCCGGCGCGGCGGCAACGGCCTGCAGGCGTTCGCCATAGGGCACGCGCAAGGCCGGCGCATTGCCGCGCCGCGCCGGCAGCAGCAGGTTGGCCAGCAACGGCAGCGGCATCGCCAGCCACATCCAGGGCCAGGCGAAACCGGCCAGCAGGTCGCTGAGGCTCTGCCACGACGACGGCAACAGGCTCATCGCCGTCCTCCGCGCCGTGCCGCCATCAGCGCCAGGAACCTGCGCTGCGCCAGCGGCAGCAACGCCTGCACCTGCGCCGGGTCCAGGCTGGGGCGGTAGCCACCGTCGAGCAACACACGGCCGGGACCGGCGGAAAACGCCTGGTGTTTGTCGCCGCCATCCAGGAACCGCAGCCAGGCCTCACCCTGCAACGCCGCAGCGGCCGGATCGTGGCGCTGCGCCGCGCGCCGCAGCAGCTCCGAGACAGCGGCCACCTGCGCCGGCGGTTCGCCCGTACGCGTTGCCGCGTCGAACTGACGCTGCCAGCGCTGCACGCGCCGACGCCGGCGCAACGACACGAACAGCACCGTGCCGATCGCCAGCAGCAGTACCGCGGCCAGCATCCACCAGCCCGGTGCGGGCGGCCACCACGCCGGTGCCGGCGGCAGGTGCACATCGCGCAGAGGCAGTTGCTGCGGGCTCATGGCAGCGCGCCCCGCTGCACCGGCAGCAACCACGACTCGCTGGGCGCGTCGCTCAACAGCACCCGCACCTGCACGCCGCGGCCCGGCAGTTCCGCGGCCAGGCTTTCCAGCGGCTGCACGAACTGCGCGCGCCAGCGCTGCTGCGCGGTGCTCGCCAGCAGATCCACTTCCACGCGGCGACCGCTCGCCCAGAACGGCAGGGCCGCGCGTGGCGGCTGCATTTCCAGCGGATCGGCGAGCAGCAGCAGCTCCACTTCGTTGTGCAGCGCCAGCGCGGCCCAGCGCGCGGCGGGCACTGCCTGTGCGCTGGCCGGATCGGCCAGCACGGTCAGGTGCGATCCCGGACGCAGCAGCTTGGCCGCGTGATCCAGCGCCATGCCCAGGCCCGCGTCGTCCTGCGGCGGCTGTGCGTACCAGCGTGCCAGCGCATCGAGCACACGCAGCACGCCGCGCGGTCCGGACGCGGGCGGCACCGGCGCTTCGCTGCGGCTGCCGCGCAAGGCGGCCAGCCGATCGCCCTGGCGCTGCGCCGCCCACGCCGCCACCGCGCCGGCACGCGCGGCCTGCACCGACTTGAAGCGGACGCGGGTGCCGAAGTACAGCGACGGCGCGGTATCGGCGACGATCAGGCTGAGCCGTTCGCGCTCGGCCTGAAACAATTTGGTGTGGGTGCGGCCGCTGCGCGCAGTCAGGCGCCAGTCGATGTGCCGCACGTCATCGCCCACCACGTACTCGCGCGATTCGGCGTATTCCATGCCGCGCCCACGCATCGGCGACGGGGCGGCACCACTGAGACCATGACGGCCGCGGCGCGGCGGTGGGATGCGCGCGACCGCAGCGCGCAGGGCCACCAGCTCGGCCAGGCTGGGGCGGATCCCCGCCTCGGCCGGCGCGGCGGCGTGCGGCATGCCCGGCGCGGTCGGCTGCGGTGCCATCGTCGTTACTCCGCGCGCAGGCGGGCGGCGGACAGCAGCCGTGCTTGGCGGCGCCCGCTCACGGCGGCGGCACCTTGTCCAGCAAGGCGGCGACCAGGCGATCGCCATCCCAGCCTTCGGCGGTCGCTTCGTAGCTGGGCAGCACGCGATGGCGCAGCACGTCGGCGGCGACCGCGCGCACGTCGTCGGGCGTGACGAAGTCGCGTCCGGCCAGCCACGCCCGGGCGCGGGCGCAACGCTCCAGCGCGATCGAGCCACGCGGGCTTGCCCCCCAGGCGATACGGCGTGCCAACGCAGCGTCGTAGCCGCTGGCGTCGCGCGACGCCAGCACCAGTTCGATCAGATAGCGCTCCAGCGGCGGCGCCATGTGCAACGCCAGCACCGCACGGCGCGCCGCGAACACATCTTCCAGCGGCATGCGCGGCGGCGGTGCCTCGCCCGCCTCCAATGTCTCGCGAGCGCGCTCACGCGCCAGGCGCAGGATTTCCGCTTCCGCGGCCGCTTCCGGATAGCCGATCCGCACATGCATCAGGAAGCGGTCCAACTGCGCCTCCGGCAGCGGGAAGGTGCCTTCCTGCTCGATCGGATTCTGCGTCGCCATCACCAGGAACAGCTTCGGCAGCGCATAGGTATGCCGGCCGACGGTGACCTGGCGCTCGCCCATCGCTTCGAGCAGCGCCGACTGCACCTTGGCCGGCGCGCGGTTGATCTCGTCGGCGAGCAGGATCGGATGGAAGATCGGCCCGGGCAGGAATTCGAAGCGGCTTTCCTGCGGGCGCCACACCTCGGTGCCGGTAAGGTCGGCCGGAAGCAGATCGGGCGTGAACTGCACGCGGGCGAAGTCCGCTTCCAGGCGCGAGGCCAGCGCGCGGATCGCCGTGGTCTTGGCCAGGCCGGGCGCGCCTTCGACCAGCAGATGGCCATCGGCGAGCAGCGCAATCAGCAGGCGTTCCACCAGCGCCGACTGGCCGACGATGGTCTGGGACAGGCCGTCGCGCAGGGCGACGAACGCGGCGTGCAGGCGCTGCTGCTCGGGCGCGGCCGGCGGGGAATCGAGGGGTGAGGAGGACGTGTTCATTTGCGCAGTCTGACCGATCACCGGTGAAAATGGTTCCGCGCGCGGCCGACGCCGCGTGCGGCGAATTCAGGATTTCCTCATCCACGCAGCATAAACGCCGACGGGAGAGGCTTGCGCCTCTCCCGTCGGGAGTTACAGCTGTCTGCGCTGACGCTCAGCCGGCGGGCGAGCGCTTGGCCACGCGCATCAGCTTCGGGGTCACGAAGATCAGCAACTCCGCCTTGTCCTTGCTGCGACCACGCTTCTTGAACAGGTTGCCCAGGAACGGCACGTCGCCCAGGAACGGCACCTTGGAGATGCTGCTGCGATCGGTGAACTCGTAGACACCACCGATGACCACGGTCTGCCCATCATCGACCAGCACGGCCGTGTTGATCTCGCGCCGGTTGATGACAGGAACCTGGCCGTAACCGCTGAGCGTAATGTAGCTATCAACCTCATCCTTCTTCACGTTCATGTTCAAGAAGATGCGGTTGTCGTCGGTGATGGTCGGCGTCACCTTCAGTTCAAGCAGCACTTCCTTGAACTGCACATTCGGCGTGGCGGCAGATCCGCTGGTACCGCCGGTGATGGTGACATAGCCGATTTCCTTGCCTTGCCGGATCACCGCCTCACGCTGGTTGGAGGTCACGATGCGCGGGTTGGAGATCACCTCGCCACGCCCTTCCTCCTGCAGTGCCGACAACTCCATGTCCAGCGAGAAATTGGCACCGAGCAGGGTATACGCGATCGCACCGGGCGTACCCGTGGTGAAGGTGCCGGCGGGCATGTTGAAGTTCAGCCCGCTCGGAATGTTGTGCACGCTGCTGTTGAGGATCGACGTGTTGTTGGCCAGGTTGCCGCTGATCACGCCGGTGTTGTCGCCGTACTGCCGGCGGCCAGCGATACCGAAGCGCGCGCCCAGATCACGCGCGAAAGTATCGGTCGCAATGACGATGCGGCCTTCGATCAGCACCTGGTCGACCGGCCGGTCGATCACGTTGATCAGCTCGCGCATCTGCGCGACCTTCTTCGGGATGTCGCTGATCATCAGCGTGTTGGTGCGCTCGTCGGCGACGAGGCGTCCGCGCGGCGACAGGAAGCCATTGTCGTTCTGGCTGCTTCCACCGCCACCGCCACCGCCGCCACTTCCACCACCACCGCCACCGCCGATGCCCTTGGCCTCGGTCAGCGCCTTGAAGATCGCGCTAGCGCTGTGATAGTTGATCTGCACGTAGTCGGTGATCAGGTCCTCGCGGTTCTCGATCGCGATGCGCGCGTCTTCCTTGTCCTGCTCGAACTTGGCCAGTTCCTGCTGTGGCGCGACCCAGATCACCTTGCCGTCGCGGCGCTTGTCCAGGCCCTTGGCCCGCAGCACGATGTCCAGCGCCTGGTCCCACGGCACGTTGACCAGGCGCAGGGTGACGCTGCCCTGCACGGTGTCGGAGGCGACGATGTTGAGATTGGACTCCTCGGCGATCAACTGCAGCACCGTGCGCACCGGCACGTCCTGGAAGTTGAAGGTCACCGGCTTGCCGCTGTAACCGCGGGCAGCGACCTGCGCAGCGGCCTGACTCACCGTGGTGGCGGTGACCGCGCCCACCGCCGGCGCGGCGGCGCGCGGGGTGATCTCGACCACGTACTCGTTCCCGGATTGATAGGCCAGGGATTCGAAGCCGCCATTGGTGTTCAGCACCAGCTCGGCACCGCCGGCATAGGGCTTGGCATCGATGCGCTGCACCGGGGTCGCGAAGTCGGTGACGTTGAGCGGACGCTGCAGTTCCGGCGGCAGCACGGCGTTGCCGACGTCGACCACGACGTTGTTGCCCTGGGTGCGCAGGTCCGGGCTGGCGCCGCTGCCGTTGAACGACAGGATCAGCCGCCCTGCGCCGCCGTCGCCGCGCTTGAAGTCGATCTTCGACACCGTGAGCTTGGCCGGCGCCGCCGCGGGCGCGACAGGTGCAGCAGCAGGCGCAGCCGGCGGCGCCGCACTGGCGACGACCGCGTTCCCGAGCATCGCCGCCAACCCCAAGGCGCATAGCCGCATCGTCGCGTGGCGCCGGATGGGGCGCAGGCTCAGGGCTTTGGAAAAAGTCATCGTGCTATCCCCATAATCAATCATTGATCGTCCAGCGCGACGGAGGCGGGACGTTCCAGCCAGCCGCCGGCGCCATCCGGCACCAGTTCAATCAAATCGATGCGATCCTCGTGCACCCCGGTCACGCGGCCATCGCTCTGCCCCATGTACACGCCCGGACGCACGCGGTAGGTCACCTTGTCCGGCGCCATCACCAGCGCCACCTGGCCCGCACCGCTGCCCAGCGTGCCGACCATGTTGAGGCTGTCCAGCGGGAACTGTTCCAGCGGCTCCTTGCGGCGGTTCGGATCCGGGCGCAGGCCGCTGCTGCCGTCGGGGTTGGCCCAGGCATCGCTGAACGGATCGCGTAGGCCCTGCGCCGCATACTCGAAGGTCTCGAACTGCTGCATCACCGGCAACGGCTCCAGCGGCTGCGCCGGTCGCGCGCGCACTTCCTTCACCCAGTTCTCCAGGTTCGGCGCATCGCCCGGCGTGCTGGTAATGGTGCGACCACACGCGCCAAGCACCAGCGCCAGCGCGGCCGCGGCGAGAATCCTGACCATGCGTTGCTGCCGGCTCATGCGCCACCGCCTTGCTTGCCGGCCTTCTTCGCGGCCGCGGCAGCCTGTTCCTGGTCGGCCATTTCCTTGTCGTCCAGGTACCGGTAGGTCTTGACCGTGCCGGACAGTTCCAGCTCGCCGCGCGCGGTGATGCCGTTGCTCTTGTCGCGCGGCTTCAGGTTGATGTCGTGCATGGTCAGGATCACCACCCGCGGCAGCGAGGCCACACCGCTGACGAAGGCGCCGAACTGGTGGTAGCTGCCGACCATGCGCAGGGCGATCGGCTTCTCCGCGTAGAACTCCTTCGGCGACTCCGGACCCGGCTGGAACAGCTCGTTGGTCAGGCCGCTGGACAGCGCGGTCTGCGAGATGTCGATGATCAGGTCGGGCATCTCGGTCTTGCTGGGCAGCTGCCGCAGCATCTGTTGCAGCACCTGCTCCATCTGCACCAGTTGCTGTTTCAGCGGCTGCAGGTTCACCGCCCGGCTCTGTTCCTTCTCGAAGGAGGCGCGCAGCTCGGTTTCCTTCTGCTCCAGCGTCTGCAACTCGTCGCTCTTGCTGCTGATCAGCAGGAACCAGGAAATGGCCAGGATGAACAGGGTCACCAGCACGCAGAACACGATCTTGGCCTGCTGTGGCCAATTGCCGAGATTGTTGAAATCCAGCTCTTTGATGTTGAATTTCTTGCTCATGACGCCGGTCCCTGTTGCACTGGCTTGGCGGCGGGAGCCGGCGCGGTGGCCGGCGCCGGTGCGGCGGCGCTACCCGTGGCAGGTGCGGGGGCAGCCGGTGCCTGCGCCGGCGCGCCTGGCGCGCCGCCGGCAGGTGCTGCGCCCGGCGTCGCGGGCGTCGCCGCACCGCCGGGGGCCGTCGCGTCGGCCGCCGGATCGGTGCTCTCGCCGGGCACCGGCAGCTTGACCCGCAGCGTGAACACGTACGGCAGCGCCTTGGTGTCGACGATCGGGCCCTTGGCTTCCTTCTCCTGCGCCTTGGCCTCGATCACCGTCAGCTCCGGATTGGTCATCCAGCCCGAACCTTCCAGGTTGCGCATGTAGGTACTGACCCGCGCATTGGACTGCGAGCGGCCTTCCAGGGTCAGCATGTCGCCCTCCTGCTTCACCGAGGTCAGCACCACGCCGTCGGGAATGGTCCGCACCAGCGAGTCGAACAGGTGCACCATCTGCGAGCGCTTGGCCTGCAGTTCCTCGATGACCTGCTTGCGCGCCAGCAGCCGGCGCTTCTTCTCGTCGAGGGTGTCGATTTCCTTGTTCTGCGCCTGGACCTTCTCGATCTCGGTCTGCAGATACGCGTTGCGCTCGTTCTGGCCGCTGATCTGCAGGTCGTAGTAGAACCAGATCAGCCCCGCCAGCAGCACCCCGGCGAACGCGGCCAGGCCAAGCATCGAATAGAACTCGCGTTCGCGCTGCTTGCGCCGTTCCGCCCGCCAGGGCAGCAGATTGATCTTCGCCATCAGTCGAAGCTCCTCAGCGCCAGGCCGGTGGCGATCATCAGCGCCGGCGCGTCCTGGGCCAGCGCATGCGCCTGGACCTTCGGCCCCAGGGTCATCTGCGCCAACGGGTTGGCGACCACCGTGGCCACGCCGAGTTGCTCCTCCACCATCTCCGGCAGCCCGGCCAGGGCGGCACAGCCACCCGCCAGGACGATGTGGTCGACCCGGTTGAATTCGCTGCCGGCGTAGAAGAACTGCAGCAGGCGGCTGATCTGCTGCACCGTGGCTTCCTTGAACGGTTCCAGCACCTCGACCTCGTAGCTCTCCGGCAGCCCGCCCTGGCGCTTGGCCATGCCGGCTTCCTCGTAGGTCAGGCCGTAGCGGCGCATCACTTCGTCGGTTAGCTGCTTGCCGCCGAACACCTGTTCGCGGCTGTACAGGCTGCGCCCGCCGCGCAGGACATTGAGCGTGGTCATGGTGGCGCCGATGTCGACCAGGGCGACGATGCCGTCGGCGGCCACCGGCAGCTCGCTGGCCACCAGCGCGAAGGCGTTCTCGACCGCAAAGGCCTCCACGTCCATCACCTTGGCCACCAGGCCGCCCAGTTCAAGGGCCGACTGGCGCAGTTCCACGTTCTCCGAGCGCGAGGCCGCCAGCAGCACCTGCACCATTTCGGGGTTGTTGGGAATGACGCCCAGCACCTCGAAATCCAGGTTCACTTCGTCGATCGGGTACGGGATGTAGTTCACCGCCTCCAGCTCGACCTGGGCTTCCAGCTCGTTCTCGTCCAGTTCGGCCGGCATCGGGATCACCTTGGTGATCACCGCCGAACCGGCCACGGCAGCCGCGGCATGCTTGGCACGGGTGCCGGAGCGGGTCACGGCGCGGCGGATCGCCTCGCCCACCGCCTCGACCTCGACGATGTTCTTTTCGACCACGGCGTTGGGCGGCAAGGGTTCGACGGCGTAATGCTCGACGCGGAACCGGTTGCCGTTACGCGAAAGCTGCAGCAGCTTGACCGCGGTCGAGCTGATGTCGATGCCGATCAGCGGCTGCTGACTCTTTGGGATAAGCCCCACGGATTTTCCCCTGCCGGCGGGCACTTGGACGCCAATGTTGCGCCAGCGCATTAATAACAAATTTTTTGCAATTGGCAACCGCCCGGTTGCATACCGCGATCCGTGTCACGGCATGACCTGCGGCAGCAAACCCGTCGCATCCCCGGAACCGGCCCCAGCCGTTCCCCGGCGTACTCTATACTCTGCGCCCAAGAAATCTGCAATCGGAATCTCTCGCGATGCCCCGTTTTCGTCGTTGGCTGCGCTGGGCGCTGGTCTTGTTCGTCCTCCTCGGCCTGGTCGGCGCCGCCGTGGCAGGCGGGCTGTACTACGTCGTCTCCTCCAAACTCCCGGACGTGCAGACCCTGCGCAAGGTCGAACTGCAGGAGCCGATGTACGTCTACTCCAGCGACGGCAAGCTGATGGCGCTGTTCGGCGAGACCCGACGCTACCCCATCACCATGAAGGACGTGCCGGAGCGGCTGAAGCAGGCCTTCCTGGCCACCGAGGACGCCCGCTTCTACGAGCATGGCGGCGTCGACTACAAGGGCATCGCCCGCGCGGTGTGGCTGCTGGCCACCACCAACGACAAGCGCGTGCCGGGCGGCTCCACCATCACCCAGCAGGTCGCCCGCCAGTTCTTCCTGAGCTCGGAGTACAGCTACACCCGCAAGCTGGCGGAGATCCTGCTGGCGCGCAAGATCGAGGCCGAGCTGACCAAGGACGAGATCTTCGAGCTGTATCTGAACAAGAGCTTCTTCGGCAACCGCGCCTACGGCATCGCCGCCGCCGCCGAGTACTACTACGGCAAGAAGCTCAACGAGCTGAGCCTGGACGAGATGGCCTCCCTGGCCGGCATCCCCAAGTTCCCCTCCAGCGGCAACCCGATCAGCAACCCCGAGCGCGCCAAGCAGCGCCGCGACAACTATGTGCTCAGCCGCATGGCCGCGCTGGGCTTCATCACCCCGGCCGAGGCCGAGGCGGCCAAGGCGGTGCCGATGCACGCCGCCCCGCATGAGCGTCCGGTCGAGGTCGAGGCCCCGTACGTGGCCGAACTGGTGCGCCAGGAGATGATCGCGCGCTTCGGCGGCGACGTGCTGGACAAGGGCTACCACGTCTACACCAGCATCGATTCGACCCTGCAGACCGCGGCCAACCATGCGGTGCGCGAGGGCCTGGTCGTCTACGATCGTCGCCATGGCTGGCATGGCGTCGAGAAGCACTTCGACGTCCCCGCCAATGCCGATGCGGCGGCGCTGGCCAGCCACCTGAGCGGCGTCTACGTGCAGGGCGGGATGCTGCCGAGCATCGTCGCCAGCACCGGCAGCGACGGCAGTGCGACCGTGGTGCTCGCCAACAAGACCGAACTGGTGCTGCCGGTGGCCGCCAGCCGCTGGACCGGGCGCAGCCCGGCCACCCTGCTCAAGCGTGGCGACCTGGTGCGCATCCAGGCCGGCGACAAGCCGGGCGAATGGGAGATCACCCAGATCCCGCGCGGCCAGGCCGCCCTGGTCTCGCTGGACGCCAACAACGGCGCGCTGCGCGCCATGGTCGGCGGCTTCAGCTACGCCGGCAACAAGTTCAACCGCGCCACCCAGGCGCGCCGCCAACCGGGTTCGAGCTTCAAGCCGTTCCTGTACGCTGCCTCGTTCGAGAAGGGCTTCAACCCGGCTTCGATCGTGCTCGACGCGCCGGTGGTGTTCCGCGACCGCCGCGGCAAGACCTGGTCGCCGCAGAACGACGGCGGCGGCTTCCGCGGCCCGATGCGCCTGCGCGAAGCGCTGGTGCAGTCGCGCAACCTGGTCTCGGTGCGTCTGCTGGACGCCATCGGCGTGGACTTCGCGCGCAAGTACATCAGCCAGTTCGGCTTCCAGGAGGCCGAGCTGCCGCCGAACCTGTCGATGTCGCTGGGCACCGCCTCGCTGACCCCGCTGTCGGTGGCGCGCGGCTATACCGTGTTCGCCAACGGCGGCTCGCTGGTCAACACCTGGATCATCGACAAGGTCACCGACCGCGACGGCAAGGTGCTGTTCCAGGAGCATCCGCTGACCGCCTGCCGCAGTTGCGGCAGCGTCGGCGGCAACGCCGCGCCGGTCAGCCAGGTGGTGGACGGCTTCAACTTCGGCGCGGCCACGCCGCCGCCGACGGCCAAGCCGGCAGAGACCGCGGCCACGGCGGCTGCAGCGGAGAAGCCCGCCGACCCGGAGGCCAAGGTGGCGCCGCGCGCCATCGACGAGCGCACCGCCTATCAGTTGGTGTCGATGATGCGCGACGTGGTCCAGCGCGGCACCGGCACCCCGGCCAAGGTGCTCGGCCGCGAGGACATCGGCGGCAAGACCGGCTCCACCAACGACCATCGCGACGCCTGGTTCTCCGGCTTCGGCGGCCCGTACGTGACCACGGTGTGGGTCGGCCGCGACGACTACCGTTCGCTCGGCTACCGCGAGTACGGCGGCAAGGCGGCGCTGCCGATCTGGATCGACTACATGCGGGTCGCGCTGAAGGACCAGCCGATCGCCCGCAACGATCCGCCGGGCGGCATGGTCCAGGTCAGCCTCAACGGCGCAACGGAATGGGTCAAGACAGAGGACATGGACCGCATCCAGCAGTTCGACGAAAGCCTGCAGGACCAGAAGACCGACGACGCGGCCTTCGACATCTTCTGATCGCGTCGTGTCCCCCGCCCCGGCGCTGGCCGGGGCAGTTCCCGCCGGGCGCGCCTCGCCCGGCGGACGCCGCCTCAGGCAGCGGCGCCGGCTACACCCGAATTTCGCAAGGCTGCGGTACAGTCGGGGCAGGCTTTGAGGGGAGGCGCTCCATGCACCACGCTCGGCAACATGCCCGGACCCGCACGCACGAACGCCGCCGCCGGCTGGCGCACGAAGCCGCCCGCCTGATGGCCGAAGGCGGCATCCGCGATTTCCACCAGGCCAAGCTCAAGGCCGCCGACCGGCTCGGCATCCACGACGACGCCTCGCTGCCGCGCAACAGCGAGATCGAGGACGCCCTGCGCGAATACCAGCGCCTGTTCGCCGGCCCCGACCATGCCGGCGAACTGCGCCGGCGGCGCGAGGCGGCGCTGCGCGCGATGGACTTCCTGCACGCGTTCGCGCCGCGCCTGGCCGGGCCGGTGCACGACGGCACCGCCGACGCCAACAGCCCGGTGCAGTTGCACCTGCACAGCGACGATGCCGAGGCGGTGGCGCGCTTCCTCGAAGAGCACCGCATCCCGGCCGAGTTGCGCAGCCGCCGGCTGCGCCTGGACCGCGAGCGCAGCGAGGACTTCCCGGTGTGGCTGTTCACCGCCGAGGAGCTGACCTTCGACCTGACCGTGCTGCCCTACGACGCGCTGCGCCAGGCGCCGCTGTCGCAGGTGGACGAGAAGCCGATGCGCCGCGCCTCGATGCCGCAACTGCGGCAACTGCTGACCGAGCAGGACATCGCCGACTACCAGTACGGCTGAGCGCGACGGCGCGCCACGCGCTGGCTGTGGCGGGCGCCGTGCCATGGCGCATGCGCGCGCGTGCGCGGCGAGGCGGATGGCAGTCCTTCCCCGCTTCGACCGCGCAAACAAAAACGCCCCGCGAGGCGGGGCGTTCCTGACAGCGATGCGGCGATCGATCAGCGCTTGTCGGTGCTGGTGTAGTCGCGCTTGTCGTAGCCGGTGTAGATCTGGCGTGGACGGCCGATCTTCATTTCCGGGTCGACCTGCTGCTCCAGCCAGTGCGAGACCCAGCCGGCGGTACGGGCGATGGCGAACATCACGGTGAACATCTCCACCGGAATGTTCAGCGCCTTGTAGATGATGCCCGAGTAGAAGTCGACGTTCGGGTACAGCTTGCGCTGCACGAAGTAGTCGTCCTTCAGCGCGGCCTCTTCCAGTTTCAGCGCCACTTCGAGCAGCGGGTCGTTGACGCCCAGCTCGCCCAGCACCTTGTGGGTCATCTCGCGGATGATCTTCGCGCGGGGGTCGAAGTTCTTGTACACGCGGTGGCCGAAGCCCATCAGGCGGAAGCTCGAGTTCTTGTCCTTGGCCTTGGCCACGGCGCTCTCGACGTTGTCGGCGGTGCCGATCTCTTCCAGCATCTTCAGCACGGCTTCGTTGGCGCCGCCATGCGCCGGGCCCCACAGCGCGGTGATGCCGGCGGCGACCGAGGCGTACGGGTTGGCGCCGGTGGAACCGACCAGACGCACGGTCGAGGTCGAGGCGTTCTGCTCGTGGTCGGCGTGCAGGATGAACAGCAGGTCCAGGGCCTTGGCCACGACCGGGTTCATCTGCAGCTGCTCGCTCGGCACCTCGAACATCATGTGCAGGAAGCGCTCGACGTAGCCGAGGTTGTTGCGCGGGTAGCGGATCGGCCAGCCGATGGAGTAGCGGTAGGCGGCGGCGGCGATGGTCGGCACCTTGGCGATCAGGCGGATCGCGGCCAGGCGGCGCTGCTCCGGATCGTTGAGGTCGAGGGTGTCGTGGTAGAACGCCGACAGCGAGGCCACGCTACCGGCCAGCATCGCCATCGGGTGCGCGTCGTGGCGGAAGCCGCCGAGGAAGTTCTTCAGCGACTCGTGCATCATCGTGTGATGCGTCACTTCGTGGTCGAACTTCTTGAATTCGTCGGCGGTGGGCAGCTCGCCGTTCATCAGCAGGTAGGCCACTTCGAGGAAGTTGGACTTCTCGGCCAGCTGCTCGATCGGGTAGCCGCGGTACAGCAGCACGCCGTTGTCGCCGTCGATGTAGGTGATCGCCGACTTGCAGCTGGCGGTCGCGGTGAAGCCCGAGTCGTAGGTGAAGAGACCGGTCTCCTTGGTCAACTTGGAAATGTCGACGCAATCGTTGCCCAGGGTGGGCTTGAGTACCGGAAGAACGACCGACTTGTCGCCGGCGTTCAACGTGACCTGATCAAGATCGGACACAGTGTGCGCTCCTCGATGGAAGGCGCCTGTCCGATTACGTTGCGAACAGACGCGTGAAGGAAGTCCACGGCAATCGCCACGGATCGCGCCATTATCGCACAGCAGCATTTGCGTCGTCGCTCACCGCTCATGCTGCACGATGGCGGCAGGAAAGCGACACAGCGTTGCATCCTCGCCGCACTTTCACGGAAGGATGACACCGGCGCGTCAACACCGGGAAGACAGGATGTGGCGGATAGCAAAACGGCCGCGCAAGCGGCCGTCGCTTTACATCCGTTCGACGGTTCCGATCAGCGCGCGTAGCGCTTCTGGAACTTGTCGATGCGGCCGCTGGTGTCAATGACCTTGTGCTTGCCCGTGTAGAACGGGTGCGAAGCCGAGGAAATTTCGACCTTGATCAGCGGATACTCTTCGCCGTCCTCCCACTTGACCGTCTCTTTCGAGGACATGGTCGAACGGGTCAGGATCTTGAAATCGGAGGTGACATCGTGGAACACGACGTCGCGGTACTGGGGATGGATGTCGGCCTTCATGGGCTCGCACCGTAGGTGGCTGCTGGACAAGAGGGAAACTATAACAGCCCTGCCGCCCTCCACGCAACGTTTACGTATCGACAGCGGCGGTGACATCGCCCGGGGCGCCCTGCCCCGGCCGATCCCGCCCGGGTGCGGGCGGGCGGCAGGCTCAGCCGGCGCCGACCGCCGCGCGGGCCAGGCCCAGGAAGCGGGCGTGGTCGTAGCGGATGAGCATGGTCGTGCTGTCCGGCAGGCCCAGCTGGCGGTTCCAGTCGACCAGGGTGGCGCCGCGGGTGTGCACCCCGGACAGCTCGATCTGCATCGGCCGCGACTGCACTTCCTGGGCGCCGTCGGGCTGCAGCGCCCAGGCCATCGCCAGCGCGTCGGCGGCGTACCAGTGCTCGCCGCGCGCGTCTTCCGACCACAGTCGGGTCTTGCGCGAGATCAGCTCGTAGAAGCGCGCCTTGGGCGCATCCACCGCCAGCCACTGCTCGACCTCGCGGTGCGGCAGGCCGTGCGCCACGGTCGCTTCCCAGTCGGCGACCTCGATGTGCGGGAACGCCTTGAACACGATGTGCGCCGCCTCTGGGTCGAAGGCGATGTTGAACTCGGCGGCCGGGGTGATGTTGCCGTGGCAGGTGATCGCCCCGCCCATCACCAGGAAGCGGCCGACGCGCTGCGGCAGGGTCGGGTCCAGCTTCAGCGCCAGTGCGATGTTGGTCAACGGCCCCAGCGCGACCAGCAGCAGGCGCCCGGCGTACTGGTGCGACAGGCGCAGGATCGCCAGCGCGGCGTGCTCGGCCTCGGCGCCACGCGCGGCCGGCGGCAGGTCGACGTCGCCGAAGCCGTCCTGGCCATGCACGTGCCCCGCATCCACCGACGGATGCAGCAGCGGATCGGCGCAGCCGGCGAATACCGGCACATCCTCGCGCCCGGCCACTTCGCACAGCTTCAGCGCATTGCGCACGGTGTGGCGCAGCCCGACGTTGCCGGCGGCGATGGTCAGCCCGACCACCTCGTGACGCGGATCGGCGAACGCCATCAACAGCGCCAGCGCGTCGTCCACGCCAGGGTCGGTATCGATCAACAGGGGAATCTTATCGCTCATGCGTCGCTTCGCTCGTCCATTCGGCGGCCGAGTCTGGCACTGCGGAGCAGGCATGGGAAGGAGCTGGGATTGGGGAGTCGGGATTGGGGATTCGTTAGAAGCGGCCGGTCCGCCTGCTGTTGTAGGAGCGGCTTTAGCCGCGACCGGGCATTACCGGGACAGCCTCATAGCGGTCAAAGTCAGCCCTACGAACAAAGACGTGGCGATGCCGCTTTTGCGAATCCCAAATCCCAAATGCCGAATCCCCCCCATCACGCCCCGGCGAACCGCACCGCGCCGCCGACCCAGCGGGCGACGATACGGTCGGCCAGGACCGGCGCCTCGTCGAGCAGCCGGTCGGCCAGGGCGTGCACGCGCGGCAGCAGGCCGGCGTCGCGAGCCAGGTCGGCCACCCGGAACGCGGCCAGGCCAGTCTGCCGGGTGCCGAGCAGTTCGCCGGGGCCGCGCAGTTCCAGGTCCTTCTCGGCGATGACGAAGCCGTCGTTGGTCTGGCGCATGGTTTCCAGGCGCTGCCGCGCCATCGCCGACAGCGGCGCCTGGTACATCAGCACGCAGCTCGACGCCGCCGCGCCGCGCCCGACCCGGCCGCGCAGCTGGTGCAACTGCGCCAGGCCCAGGCGCTCGGCGTTCTCGATGATCATCAGCGAGGCATTGGGCACGTCCACGCCGACCTCGATGACGGTGGTGGCGACCAGCAGGTCGATCTCGCCCTGCTTGAACGCGCGCATCGCCGCCTGCTTCTCCGCCGGCTTCATGCGGCCATGGACCAGGCCCACGCGCAGTTCCGGCAACTGCGCCGAGAGCGCCTCGAAGGTGGCCTGCGCGGCGCTGGCTTCGAGCCGGTTGCCGGCGCCGCCGCCCTGCGCGGACTTCTCGTTGTCCTCGGCCTCTTCGATCAGGGTGCAGACCCAATAGGCCTGGCGACCCTCGGCGCAGGCCACGCGGATGCGCTGCACCAGTTCCGGACGGCGCTCGGCATTGAGCACGATGGTCTGCACCGGGGTGCGCCCCGGCGGCAGTTCGTCGATGGAGGAGACGTCCAGGTCGGCATAGGCGGCCATCGCCAGCGTGCGCGGAATCGGCGTGGCGGTCATCACCAACTGGTGCGGCACGCCCGCGCCGGAAGCGCCCTTGTCGCGCAGCGCCAGCCGCTGGTGCACGCCGAAGCGGTGCTGTTCGTCGACGATGGTCAGGGCCAGGTCGTGGAAGCGCACCGCGTCCTGCATCAGCGCATGCGTGCCGACCACCACCTGTGCCTCGCCCGAGGCGATCTGCGCCAGGGTCGCGCTGCGCGCCTTGCCGGTGACCTTGCCGGCCAGCCAGGCCACGCGCACGCCCAGCGGCTCCAGCCAGCCGCGCAGGTTGGCCAGATGCTGTTCGGCGAGCAGTTCGGTCGGCGCCGCCAGCGCCGCCTGCTTGCGCTTGTCCACCGCCAGCATCGCCGCCAGCGCGGCGACCACGGTCTTGCCGCTGCCGACGTCGCCCTGCACCAGCCGCAGCATCGGCGCCGGCCGCTCCAGGTCGGCGCGGATCTGCGCGAACACGCGCTGCTGCGCGCCGGTCAGTTGGAACGGCAGCGACTGCTGCAGGCGCTTGGCCAGCAGCCCGCGGCCGCGCAGCGAGGGCGCCGGCTGGCACTGCATGGCGATGCGCTGGCGGCGCAGGCTCAGGTGATGCGCGAGCAGTTCCTCCAGCGCCAGGCGCTGCTGCGCCGGATGCAGCCCGGCGGCGAGCGCGGCCAGGTCGGCCTGCGGCGGCGGCCGGTGCGCGACCAGCAGCGCGCTGCGCAGCGACGGCAGGCCGAGTTCGGCCAGCAGCGACGCCGGCAGCAGTTCCAGCGCCGCTTCCTCCGGCAGCCGGTCCAGCGCCTGGCCGATCAGCCGCCGCACGGTCGCCGGGCCGACGCCCTCCACCGCCGGATACACCGGATCCAGGCGATCGCCCAGCGCCGCGTCGTCGTCCTCACCGAGGATCTGATAGCTGGGATGCACGAACTCCAGCCCGTGCTGGCCCGGCTTGGGCGTGCCGAAGGCGCGCAAGCGCGCGCCGACCGCGAACTGCGCCGACTGCGCGGCACGGAACTGGAAGAAGCGCAGCACCAGGGTGCCGCGCGAATCGTCGGCGACCGCCACGCGCAGCATCGGCCGGTAGCGGAAGCCACGGTCCACCGCCTGCACCCGCCCCTCGACCTGAGCCGGCACGCCCGGCTGCAACGCCGCGACCGTGGTCAGCCGGGTGCGGTCCTCATAGCGCAGCGGCAGGTGCAGCCACAGGTCCTGCAGGGTGGACAGACCGCGCGCGGCGAATTTCTCCGCCAGCTTGGGACCGACGCCGGGCAGCGTGGTCAGCGGCACCTCGCCTGCCGCCGACAGCGCCGGCGCCGGAACCTGCACGCGCGGCACGGCGGGGGATCAGTCCAGCACCATCACCGCGTCCACTTCGAAGCCCGCGCCCTTGGGCAGCGCCGAGACTTCGATGGTGGAACGCGCGGGGAACGGCGCCTGGAAGTAGTCCTGCATCACCGCATTGACCTGCGCGAACTGCGCCAGATCCGTGAGGTACAGCCCCAGGCGCACGATGCGGTCCAGCGAACCGCCGGCCGCCTCGGCCACCGCCTGCAGGTTGTCGAAGGCGCGGCGCGCCTGCGCGGCGATGTCGCCGGCGACGATCTCGCCGGTGGCAGGATCCAGCGGGATCTGCCCGGAGAAGTACACGGTGTTGCCGGCGCGCACGGCCTGCGAATACGGGCCGATCGCGGCCGGCGCACGGTCGGTATGGATGATCTGGCGGGACATGGCGACTCCGTTGGAAGAATGTCCGCCTAGTTTAGCTGGCGTGCGCGGTTGGGGATTGGGGAATCGGGAATCGGGAATCGGGAATCGGGAATCGGAACAGCATGCCGGCAAGGCATGCCGCGATCCGCACGCACGCTTTCGTAGGAGCGGCTTCAGCCGCGACGCTCTATCGGTAAGGCGTCGCGGCTGAAGCCGCTCCTACGACAGCAGGACCCGACCCGCTCCGACTCCCCAATCCCGACGCCTTACTGGCGCCGCACGCTCTGCACCGCATTCAAGCGCCGTAGCCGACGCATCACTTCGGCCAGGTGGTTACGGTCGCGCACCTGGATGTTGAAGCGCAGCACCGCGGCATTGAAGTCGCGGTCCAGGTAGTCGACGCGCTCGATGTTGGACTGGCTCTGCGCGATCGCCGCGGCCAGTTGCGCGAGCACGCCGGTACGATTCTCCACGTCCACCACCAGCGCGGTGTCGTAGTCGCCGATGACGCTGGTATCCCAGCCGATCGGCACCCAGCGCTCGGGCGACTTGCGCAGTTCGGCCAGGTTCGGACAGTCCAGCCGATGCACCACGATGCCCTTGCCGGCGGTGTGGTAGCCCATGATCTCGTCGCCGGGAATCGGCTGGCAGCAGTTGGCGAAGCTGACCACGCCGCGCTCGGTGCCGTTGATCAGGATCTTTTCCTGCGAATGCTTGGAGTGGCCGCCGCCGCGCAGTTCGGCGTACGCCATCAGCGCCTGCGCGGCCTGGTTGGGCATCCAGTTGCCCAGCGCCACGTCGGCCAGCAGCGCCTCCAGGCGCGGGTAGCGGTGCTCGCTGAGGAACGAGTCCAGGCGCCCCTTGGGCAGCCGTTCCAGCGAACTGTCCATCGCCTCCAATGCGCGGTCGAGCATGCGGTGGCCGAGCTGCACCGCGTCCTCGTGCTCGAGCTGCTTGAGTTGGTGGCGGATCGCGGTGCGTGCCTTGCTGCTGACCACGAACTCCAGCCACTGCGGCTTGGGCGTGGCCGAGCGCGCGGTGATCACTTCCACCGTCTGCCCGCTGACCAGCTTGGTGCGCAAGGGCACCAGCTTCTTGTCCACGCGCGAGGCCACCGCGCGGTTGCCGACGTCGGTGTGCACCGCATAGGCGAAGTCCAGCGCGGTGGAATTGCGCGGCAGCGCCAGGATCTTGCCCTTGGGCGTGAACAGGTAGACCTCGTCCGGGAACAGGTCGACCTTGACGTTGTCCAGGAACTCCAGTGACGAGCCGGCGGCGCGCTGCGATTCGATCAGCTCGACGATCCACGCATGCGCGCGGCTCTGCGCGCTGTTGGGCGAGTCGCCGCCGAACTTGTAGGTCCAGTGCGCGGCGACGCCGCGCTCGGCGATCAGGTCCATTTCCTCGGTGCGGATCTGCACCTCGATCGGCGAGCCATAGGGGCCGAACAGCACCGTGTGCAGCGACTGGTAACCATTGGCCTTGGGAATGGCGATGAAGTCGCGGAAGCGCGCGTCCAGCGGCTTGAAGGTGGCGTGCACCGCGCCCAGCGCGTGGTAGCAGTCGGGCACCCCGCGCACCACCAGGCGGAAGCCGAACACGTCCATCACCTGGTCGAAGGATTTGTTCTCGTCGCGCATCTTGTTGTAGATGCTCCACGGCGTCTTGATCCGACTCACCAGCCGGTGCTCAAGCCCTTCCTTGGCCAGACGCTGCGACAACTGCACTTCCACCTGCGCCATCGATTCGCGGCGCACCACCGGCTGGCTGCGGATGTGCTTCTCGATGATCGCGTGCCGCCACGGATGCAGCGCGCGGAAGCCGAGGTTCTGCAGCTCGGACTTCATCAGGCTCATGCCCAGGCGCTGGGCGATCGGCGCGTAGATCTCCAGGGTCTCGCGGGCGATGCGGCTGCGCGCCTCGGCGCTCTGCGCGCCCAGCGTGCGCATGTTGTGCAGGCGGTCGGCGAGCTTGATCATGATCACGCGCAGGTCGCGCGACATCGCCAGCAGCATCTTGCGGAAACTCTCGGCGGCCGCTTCCTGGCGATCGCGGAACTTGAGCTTGTCCAGCTTGGTGACGCCGTCGACCAGTTCCGCCACCGCCTCGCCGAACTCGGCGGCCAGCTCGGCGCGGGTCAGCGGGGTGTCCTCGATGGTGTCGTGCAGGATCGCCGCGATCAGCGCCTCCACGTCCAGGCCGAGCTCGGCCAGCACGCCGGCCACCGCCACCGGGTGGGTGATGTAGGGCTCGCCGGACTTGCGGGTCTGCCCCGCGTGCGCGGCCGCACCGACCTCCCACGCGCGGCGCAGCAGCGGGATCTGCTCGGGAGGCAGATAGCTGGCGCTGCGTTCGAGCTGCAGGACGTAGTCGGGGACCGCCTCGTCGGCCGACGACGGCGCGGCGTGGGCGACCTGGGCAGAAGGGCCTGGGTTCATGCGGGAAGACTATGCCAGCGGCGCGTGGACGGCAAACCCGCAAAACGAAACAGCCCGCGGATGCGGGCTGTTCGCAGGACGATCGCGACGCGGGACGCGATCAGTCGTCGTTCTTGGACATGTCCTCGTCGGCCACCACTTCGGCCGCGGCCCATTCCAGGGCTTCGCGCTCGGCGCGCTCGCGCTCGGCCTTCTCGACCTCGTCGATCAGCGCGTTGTCGATCTTGCGCGCGGCGATCTCGCGCAGCGCCAGCACGGTCGGCTTGTCGGCGGACTCGGTGTTGTCGAGGGTGGCCTGCACGCCGTTGGCGAGCTGGCGGGCGCGCTTGGACGCCATCATGACCAGTTCGAAACGGTTGTTAACGACTTCCAGGCAATCTTCTACGGTGATGCGGGCCATGCGGGCTCCCGGCGGGCCGGCAGCGGCCACGCGTTCGAATGAGGGAAAGGGCGGGGATTGTAGGGCGGCAGCCGCCCAAGATCAACCCCACCCCATTCAGTTCCCTTTGGAATCAGCCAGTTGGCTGTTCCTGCAGGAGGGTGGCGATCAGCCCGGCGTGGCGCTGCTGCTGCGGCAGCCGGCGCAGGCGGCTGGCGACGAAGATCGCGCACATCTCGTCCACCGCGGCGTCGAAGTGCTCGTTGACGATCACGTAGTCGAAGTCGGCATAGTGCGACATCTCCTCGCGCGCGGCGGCCAGCCGCTGCGCGATCACCGCCTCGCTGTCCTGGCCGCGCTTGCGCATGCGCTGCTCCAGCGCCTCGCGCGAGGGCGGCAGGATGAACACGCTGACCGCGTCGGGCACCTTGGCCCGGACCTGGCGGGCGCCCTGCCAGTCGATCTCCAGCAGCACGTCGTGGCCGGCGGCCAGCTGCGGCTCCACCGACTGCCGCGCGGTGCCCTTCCAGTCGCCGTGCACGCGGGCGTACTCGAAGAAGTCGCCGGCATCGATCATCCGCTGGAACTCGTCGGCGGAGACGAAATGGTAGTGCTCGGCATGGCGTTCGCCCGGCCGCGGCGCGCGCGAGGTGAACGAGATCGACAGTGCGATCTGCGGATCGCGCGCCAAGGTGGCGTTGACGATGCTGCTCTTGCCGGCGCCGGAAGGGGCCGCCACGATGTAGAGAGTGCCGCGCATGTTCTTGGGAATGGGGAGTCGGGAATGGGGAATGGGAACAGCGCCGAGCCGGGCTGGGGGTGAATCGTACCCGCTTTGACGATTCCCCATTCCCGATCGCCCATTCCCGGCTACTCGAGGTTCTGCACCTGCTCGCGGATCTGGTCGATCAGCACCTTCAGTTCCACCGCGGCGTTGGAGGTGCGGCTGTCCACCGACTTCGAGCCCAGGGTGTTGGCCTCGCGGTTGAACTCCTGCAGCAGGAAATCCAGGCGCCGGCCCGCCGGTTCCGGCTGGCGCAGGACGCGGCGCAGTTCCTTGATGTGGCTGCCGAGCCGGTCCAACTCCTCGTCCACGTCCAGCTTCTGCAACCACAGCACCAGTTCCTGCTCGGCGCGGCCGGGATCGACCGGATGCGGCAGGTCGGCCAGGCGCGCCGCCAGCTTGGCGCGCTGGCCGTCGCGGATGGCCGGGATCAGCGTGCGCACCTCGCCGGCGACGCGTTCCACCGCATCGACCCGCTCGACGATGGCCGCGGCCAGCTTGCCGCCTTCGCGCTCGCGTGCGGCGACGAACTCGGCCAGCACCTCGTCCAGCAGTTCCAGCGCCTGCGCCTGCAGCGCGGCCGGATCGGCGGTCTGCCCCTGCAGCACGCCCGGCAGTTGCAGCAGGTCGACGAACTGCACCTGCATCTGCGCAAAACGCACCCCCAGCCGCTGCGCGAGCACGCCCAACTGTTCGACCAGCGCTTCGTTCACCGCCAGCGTCTGCGCCGCATCCGGCGCGCGCAGGCGCAGCATCAGGTCGAGCTTGCCGCGGCTGATCCGCGCAGCCACGCGTTCGCGCAGTTGCGGCTCCAGCGCGCGCAGTTCCTCCGGCAGGCGCACGCCCACTTCCAGGAAACGGTGGTTCACCGAGCGCAGCTCGCACCCCAGCGTGCCCCAGGGAGTGATGCGCTCGGCGCCGGCGTAGGCGGTCATGCTGCGGATCATGCGGTGTTCCAATGCGGACAAGGGGCGGATGTTAACCTAGCGGCCTTTCCTGCCTTGCCGAACGCGGTCACATGCCGCGCACGCCCCCCTTCCCGGAACCCCTGCATGTCCTTCTCCCGTCCCAGCGGCCGCACGGCCGATCAGTTGCGCCCGGTCCGCATCGAACGCGCCTTCACCCGCCATGCCGAAGGCTCGGTCCTGGTCAGCTTCGGCGACACCCGCGTGCTGTGCAACGCCAGCGTCGAGAACCGCGTGCCGGGCTTCTTGCGCGGCAAGGGCGAAGGCTGGGTGACCGCCGAATACGGCATGCTGCCGCGCGCCACCCACTCGCGCTCCGATCGCGAGGCCGCACGCGGCAAGCAGGGCGGACGCACGCTGGAGATCCAGCGTCTGATCGGCCGCGCGCTGCGCGCCTGCGTCGACCGCACCGCCCTGGGCGAGCGCACCATCACCCTGGACTGCGACGTGCTGCAGGCCGACGGCGGCACCCGCACCGCCGCCATCACCGGCGCCTACGTGGCGCTGGTGGATGCGGTGAACTGGCTGCAGAAGCGCGGCGACCTGAAGAAGCCGGTGGTGCTGGGCGCGGTCGCCGCGGTCTCGGTGGGCGTGTACCGCGGCGTGCCGGTGCTGGACCTGGACTACGCCGAGGACAGCGACTGCGATACCGACATGAACGTGGTGATGAACGACGGCGGCGGTTTCATCGAGCTGCAGGGCACCGCCGAGGGCCACGCGTTCCGCCGCGACGAACTGGACGCTCTGCTCGGCCTGGCCGAGCGCGGCATCGGCGAGTTGCTGGCGGCGCAGCGCGCGGCCCTGGCGCAATGACGCGGCACCTGGCCCTGGTCACTCTGGTGGTGGCCGACTACGACGAGGCCATCGCCTGGTACACCGGCAAGCTGGGCTTCCAGTTGCTGGAAGACGTGGACCAGGGCCACAAGCGCTGGGTCGTGGTCGGGCCTGGCGATGCGCGCGGTGCGGCGCTGCTGCTGGCGCGCGCCAGCAACGATGCCCAGCGCAGCCGCATCGGCAATCAGACCGGCGGCCGGGTCGGCTTCTTCCTGCATACCGACGACTTCCGGCGCGACCATGCGGCGATGCTCGCCGCCGGCGTGGAGTTCCTGGAAGCCCCGCGCCACGAACCCTACGCCACGGTCGCGGTGTTCCGCGATCTGTACGGCAACACCTGGGATCTGCTGGAGCCCACCGCATGAAACTGGTCCTGGCCAGCAGCAACGCCGGCAAACTCGAAGAACTGCATGCTTTGCTCGACGACGTCGGAGTCGAGCTGATCGCGCAATCCACCCTCGGCGTCAGCGATGCCGACGAAACCGGCCTGACCTTCGTCGAGAACGCGCTACTGAAGGCGCGCCACGCCGCGCGCGTCACCGGCCTGCCGGCGCTGGCCGACGACTCCGGCATCTGCGTGGACGCGCTGCACGGCGCGCCGGGGCTGTATTCGGCGCGCTACGCCGGCGAGCACGGCAATGCGCAGGCCAATATCGACAAGCTGCTGGACGCGCTGCGCGATGTTCCCGACGCGCAGCGCGGCGCGCACTTCTACTGCGTGCTGGTGCTGCTGCGGCATGCCGAGGATCCGCAACCGCTGCTGGTGGAAGGGCGCTGGCGCGGCCGCATCGCGCAGGCCCGTGCCGGCACCGGCGGACATGGCTACGACCCGGTGTTCCTGGACCCGGAGCACGGCCAGACCGCGGCCGAGATGCCGCTGGCGCTGAAGAACCGCATCAGCCATCGCGCCCTCGCCCTGCAGCAACTCAAGCAACGCCTTGCGGAGTTGCTGGCGGCACGGCCGGCCGGGTGAACACGCCGCGCGCAGGCCTCCGGCCGATACAGGCCGCGTGGTGCGCGCAGCCTGCACTGCGCCGCGCCTGCGGCCCCTGACCCACCCCGCCCCACTCGCCGACCGCACTTCGCTTTCCTGCCGCCATGCCGCACGCCCACGCCCACGCCCATTGCCAGCATCCGCCCGGCGCCGCCTGTCCGGACCCGTCCGCGCACGCCGACGGCCCGTCGCTGGTGCCGCCGCCGCTGTCGCTCTACGTGCACCTGCCGTGGTGCGTGCGCAAATGCCCGTACTGCGACTTCAACTCGCACGCGGCCAAGGGCACGCTGCCGTTCGACGCCTACGTGGATGCGCTGATCCGCGACCTCGACCAGGACCTGCCGCTGGTCTGGGGCCGGGTGGTCAACAGTGTGTTCTTCGGCGGTGGCACGCCCAGCCTGTTCCCGCCCGAGGCGATCGATCGTTTCCTGCAGGCGGCCAGCGCCCGGCTGCGCTTCGCGCCGGGCCTGGAGATCACCCTGGAGACCAATCCCGGCACCGCCGAGCACGGCCGCTTCGACCGCTACCTGGCGGCCGGGGTGAATCGCCTGAGCTTCGGCATCCAGAGCTTCGACGACGCGGCGCTGCAGCGGCTCGGCCGCATCCACGACGGCGCCGAGGCCGAGCGTGCGGTGAAGCTGGCGCAGGACGCCGGCTACGCCAATGTCAACCTGGACCTGATGTACGCGCTGCCGCAGCAGACCCTGGCCGAGGCCGAGCGCGACATCGCGCAGGCGCTGGCGCTGCAGCCGACCCACCTGAGCCACTACCAGCTCACCCTGGAGCCGAACACCGTGTTCGCCGCGCGGCCGCCGCAGGGCATCCCCGAGGACGACGACGCCTGGGACATGCAGGAGCGCTGCCAGGCGCTGCTGGCCGAGGCCGGCTACGCGCAGTACGAGGTCAGCGCCTATGCGCGCGCCGGCTACCGCTGCGCGCACAACCTCAACTACTGGACCTTCGGCGACTATCTCGGCATCGGTGCCGGCGCCCACGGCAAGATCAGCTCCGGCGCCGAGCAGAACATCCTGCGGCGCTGGAAGCACAAGCATCCGCAGGCGTTCCTGGACGCGGCGGGGACGCCGGCGGCGATCGGCGGCGACGAGTGGATCGCGCCGGAGCGGCGCCCGTTCGAGTACATGCTCAACGCCCTGCGCCTCAACGACGGCTTCGCGCTGCGCGACTTCAGCGCCCGCACCGGCCTGCCGCTGCAGGCGATCGCCCCGGCCCTGGCCACCGCGCAGGCCCGCGACTGGCTGCGGGTGGACGCCGGGCACGCCGTCCCGACCGAGCTGGGACGGCGTTTCACCAACGACGTCATCGCCCTGTTCCTGCCCTGAGCCGCGTCGTCCGCCTTGGTTGCGGCGGCGGATCGTGCTACATACCGCGCAGAAAAGTACAACGGCGATCACAGGATGCCCGTGTCTGCGACCCTCCAGGCCCCGACGGCGACGCTTGCCAGCGCCGCCCTGCCGGCGCGCGTGCGCGACATCCTGCAGACCCTGAACAGCCTGCTGCAGCAGGCCCTGGACATGCCGCTGCAGGCGACCCTGGACGAACTGGAGCAG
The DNA here is from genome assembly GCF_017746095.1 of Xanthomonas sp. D-109. Classification (NCBI taxonomy): domain Bacteria; kingdom Pseudomonadati; phylum Pseudomonadota; class Gammaproteobacteria; order Lysobacterales; family Lysobacteraceae; genus Xanthomonas; species Xanthomonas sp. D-109. Next base: position 755 of record NZ_JAGHWV010000026.1, on the reverse strand, counting down.
GACCTGCTCGAGCAGGCCGGGCGCGCCCGCAACGGCCAGGTGCAGCAGGACCTGTTCCAGGAAGCGCAGCGCCTGCGCGCGCAGCGCGGGGGCTTTGCGCCGCACTACCAGGCGCACCTGGAAGCCGGGCTGGCCGGCATCCGCAGCCCGGCCGCCGCGGCCGCCACCCCGCGCACGGCCAGTCCGGTCGCGGCGGCGCAAATGCTGACCCTGGTCGCCGACGTGGATATCGACCGCGACATCGTGCTGCACGAGATCGCCCGCCGCGAGGCGACCCGCTGCAACATCCCGCTGCAGTTGCTCGGCCAGCGCTTCGGCGTGCTGGCGGCGCGGCCCGCCTTCGAGATCGAGCAGTTGCCGCTGGGGCCGCACGCGCTGTGCCGGCTGCTGCGCGTTGCCGGCGAAACGCTGGGCCTGGGGCTGGACACGCAGTTGTCGCTATATCGCGCCTTCGAACGCCAGGCGCTGGCGCGCTATGGCGAGATCGTGGAACGGGCCAATGTGCTGCTGACCCACGCAGGGGTGCTGCCGGGCCTGATCTACCTGCCCTACGTGGCGCGCAGCACCAACGTGGAGCCGGGCGTGCGCCGCACCGCGCGCATGGCCGCAGGCACCGCGCCGGCGCCTGCCGACAGTGCCCCCCGCGGCGGCGGCGCTGCGCCCTTCCAGGCCGCACCCGCCATGGGCATGCCGCCGGGGCCTGCCGCCACGGCCCCGCTGCCGCCAGCGGGTGCAGCGGCGGTCGCCGCGGAACC